>CAMNHD010000044.1 GCA_946538875.1 uncultured Treponema sp. | reverse complement strand
AGCTTGCGCGCCTTATTTATTCGATGCCGAGACTCAGCCACATGTACGGCGATATGGCACGTCAGCGCGGCGGTGCCTTTGGAGCCAAGGGCAGCGGAGAAACAAAGCTTGAACTTGACAGACGCCAGATAGAAGAAAAAATCCTTCAGATAAAAAAGGAACTGCATCAGGTGGAGGTCACCAGACAGACCCAGCGCAAAATGAGGGAAAAGACAGCCCTTGCTTCCTGCGCGCTGGTGGGTTACACAAATGCCGGAAAGTCAAGCCTGCTGAATGCGCTTACGGGTGCCGATGCCTTTGTGGAGAACAAGCTGTTTGCGACACTTGATCCCACAACACGCAAGATGAGCATTGCGGAAGGTTCCTTTGTCCTGCTGACTGATACAGTCGGTTTTATCTCCAAACTGCCGCATACCCTGATTGATGCCTTCAGGTCAACGCTTGAGGAAGCCTCTCTTGCGGATCTGCTCCTGATTGTGGTCGACTCAAGCGATGAAAACTGTGTCAAGCAGTACAGGCAGGTGCTCAAGGTTCTGGAGGAAATCAAGGCGGACGGTATAGAGAGACTGGTTGTGCTTAACAAAACTGATGTAGTATCCAATGACCATGAACGTATCCTGATGCTCCGGAACACATTCCCGGATGCAGTCTGGGTGAGCGCAAAGACCCAGGCTGGATTTGACACCCTGCTCGGAGCTGTCACGGAAAAACTGCTTGGCTCTGTGCGCTCTTTTGTTATCCCTATGGAAAACTGCGCCCTTGTGGAGACAGCCCGCAAGCACGGTACCATCCTCAAGGAGGACTGGCTTGATGACGGTGTTCATCTTACCGCAAGAATTCCCGGTACTGTGACCACCGACGGTTCCGCCACAACCCGCACACTTTCCCTGCTGCTGCCCTTTGATACCTCTGCGCCGGGGCATGGAAATCAATAGTAGTAACAAAAATGCCAAAGTTGCTGCCGCTTGCGTCGTGGCGGGAGGGGGCATTTATTGAATTCAAAATCAACATGTGCTAGACTGTAAAAAACGGAGGCAGAATGTACGACAAGTTTCACAGGGAATACACCGGTTACCGGCATTTCGATGATAACTACAGCTATGATGAAAGCCGGTGGAATGTACTGCCAAAAATTCTTTTGATAGTCATCTTTGTGCTTCTGGTCATTCTGGCCAGCGGTACAGTGCTTTCCTTTATATTCAGAAAAACACCTCTTGGACAGATGTACCGCCACGCGGATCCGGCGCCGGACCAGGTTATTGCAAAAAGTGTGCGCAAGGGGGCCGGAGTGGACTCCTACAACAAGATAGGACAGGTGCGCGCTATCACCAAGGCCGAGGACAACGAAGATACCGGCGAGATTGTGGTAGTCTCTCCCTGGTTCACTTACCCCGCAGGGGACAGTGCCCTGTTCGAGGAGCTGTCGCAGAAGGAACGCATGGCAAAGAATCTTGTTTATGAGTATTTTTCAACCCGCACCAGAAAGGAACTTCTGAAGCACGGTGAAAAAAATATTAAGGATGATCTTCTTAAAGAGATAAACAGTCAGCTGGTGCTTGGAAAAATCAACGGCATCTATTTTTCGGAGTATATCTTCTTTGCGAACTCCAGATAGTGGGCGCCGGCGTGGAGGGGCTTTAGTTGGCGGCCGGCAGCCGTAGGCTGACGGGCGGCAATGAGCGGCAGCGAACCCCGGAAGGCCGGTGGCTCAGAGCAGGGTGCTGCTTGCTGACGGTTTGTCCGGTGGACAGAAGGGTTCCGCCTGATAAAAATAATTCAAAAAAAATGCAACAAATTTTGTGGACTTGTGTCCAATAAGGCAAGAGGTACTCATGAATTCTGGATTGACTCCTGCGGCTCAGGTTGTGCTGGCCATTATTCCGATTGTAGGCATTGTGTTTGTCGGCACTCTTGTTTTCTTTGCCCTGCTTTGGCACCACAGGGAGAACAAGCTTAAGATTCTTAAGAATGCTACTGAACAGAAGTCGTTCAATTTCAAGGCGTTTTCCCTTTTGCTGGGAATGATTCTGGTGGCCGTGGGGCTGGTTCTGACTGTCATGTTCCTGCTTCTTTCCGGCCGTTCATGGGCTCTTCTGGGCGGACTGATTCCCCTTGCCGTAGGCGCGGCTCTGCTGCTGTTCTACAAGGTGAATCCGGCTTACCGTCACGACAATGACAAGGACAATGAAGCCTGATATCCGCTCTGGTTTAGAACAAAAACGTATACAAAGAAGAGATGCTCATCTGGTAAGGGAATGTCTTAAGGGCAAGTCACAGGCTTTTGCCGAGCTCATGTCTTTGTATCAGAACCGGGTGCAGGCCATTGGGTTCAGTTTTTTCCGTAATCAGACTGACACGGAGGACTTTACCCAGGACGTGTTCCTGAAGGTGTTTGCAAAGCTTGACACTTTCAAGGGGGACAGTCAGTTTTCCACCTGGCTTACGCGGATTGCATATACTACGGCGGTCAATGCCAAGGAAAGGGTCAAGGAGTATGAGTCAATTGCTGACGAGACTGTTTTGCCTTCTCTGGTCAGGACTCCTGAGGAGCTGCAGATACGCACTGTGACGGCCCAGGCTATAAAGGAAGCGGTCAAGGAACTGCCTGACAATTACGGTGTGTGCCTGGACTTATACTTTTTCTATGACATGAGTTACGACGAGATTGCGGTTGTCACGGGCTTTCCTGTGAACACGATAAAGTCTCATATCTTCCGTGCAAAGAAAATCCTTAGGCAGAAGCTCAAGGACTTTGCGGGGTAGGGTGGCGGTTTGGGGTGCCGCTGACGGTTAGCGGTGCAGCCCACGGTTGGCGTAAGCGCCGCCAGTTTGCGTAAGCGCCGCCAGTTTGCGTAAGCGCCGCCAGTTTGCGTAAGCGTTGCCGGTTTGCGTAAGCGTTGCCGGTTAGCGTAAGCGTTGCCGGTTGGCGTAAGCGCCGCCGGTTAAAGTTGTATAAAATAGACATAAAGTCGTCTTAATATATATAAGGAGTCGAACTATGAAGCTGACTTGTGAAGACTATATGAACCAGTACCTGGAACTCGACCAGAACGAACGCATCCCGCTGGGGCTCAGCTGGCACCTGCTCACCTGCCGCGAATGCCGCAACCAGATAAGGGCCCTCGCCCATGCGCAGAAAATTGCAAAAGAAGCGCTCCGCATCCCCTCACCGGTGAACAATGCCCAGATAACAAGCGTTGTGCGTCAGATTGACCCGGCCTACACCCCCAAGCAGCAAAGAATGCCCTTTTTCCAGTGGATTATCGCCGGAGTGGTGCTCGTTGCCATTCTCATCTATGTCACAGTATTCATGGGCCGCAACACAGCAGGCTCGCTGAGTTTTTTCCTATACATGGGACTGGCATTGATGCTCACCGGGTACTGCGCGGTCTTTGTTGCCACAAACCTTGATTTCTTTATCAAAAAAATCAAGACAATAAAGCTAAAGCCCGCCAAGCAGGCGCTCTGAAAATACATTCAGCTTAAAGGAGGTCGTGTTCTTTTGGACTGGCCTCTTTTTTTTACAATCAAATTCATTGCAGACACTCCACCGGACCCCTGTCCCCGTCATTACGGGTTCCGGCCGTCCCCGGCCTCCAGCCCCCGCAGTCGCGGGGTCCGCTCCACTTTGTTCCGCGCCCTCCAGGCCGGGCGTAGTCTCCTTTGATGCTCCACCCTTCGGTCAAGTCTCCACCCCTCAAGCAGGGATGGGTTCTTGCCGTTATTTAGAATATGTATTAATATAGAGGACAGTTATGTGGTAAAGTTCAGTCTGCAATGCAGATGCCGTACCGCTGCTGTAAAAAAGTTGAGGCTTTCATATAGAAACCTAGAAAAACTTCAGTTTTAACAGAATGTTGTTGCTGCGTATCAGGAGGTAAATTTGAAAATGCTTATGAATAAAAAAGGTACCTTGGAGGTTAATAGATGAAAAAGGCAAAACTCATACGAACCGCTTTTGCAGTTTGTTCTGCCGCACTTATCGCAGCAGGTTGTAAATCAACCCCAAAGAAAGAAGAACCAACAGAGATTGTTGAAGAAAAAAAAGAAGAGCCGGTAAAGCAGGAAGAGGTTCCTGAGGAAGATTTCTCCCAGGCAAACAGGGAACTTCTTGCGCAGGTGGAAGAATCCCGCAGAAAGGCACAGGATGCAGGTGCTCCGCTTTCACAGGTGGAAAGCTGGACAGCCACCGAGACGGAATATGCAGGTGCCAAGGCTGCGGTTGAATCCAATGTCAAAAAGGATATGAGTGCAGAACTGAATGCCCTTAAGGATTCCTATGACAAGATGACAAAGGATGCCTATACCGCCGCAAACCAGTCTCTTTTGGCACAGGTGGAGGCTTCCCGTGCAGCCGCACTTGCCGCAGGTGCAGACACCCGTGACCCGGAAGCATGGAAGGCAGCGGAGGAAGCATATAACGCACTTAAGAGCGCTGTTGATTCAGGCTCAGATGAAGATCTTTCCAAGGATCTCAAGGAGCTGGACGACACTTACAGGACTCTTGCACAGAATGCGCTTGCCGGTGCAAACCAGACAAGTCTTGCACAGGTTGAAGCATCCCGCCAGGAAGCACTTGATGCCGGAGCGGATGAACTTGCCCCGGAGGCATGGGCCGCCGCCGAATTGGAGTACGGTGCCCAGAAAAAACTTGTCGAAGCCGGTTCCGGGGACAATCTTGGGCTTGTCTTGAGCGACCTTGACAACCGCTACAAGGGACTCACCGCTTATGCCAAGGCAAGCAACGCCAAGGAAAAGATTGATAGCCTTGATCTTGCCAAATACAACCAGGCAGAATACGACTCGGCCACGGCAATCCTTGAAGAGCTTGGCTCAACCGTCAACATCGGCGGAATCACCGTGGCAAAGACCGGTACCGGTGCTGAATTCCGCTCAAAGGCAGAGTCGGCGCTTGCTTCCTACCAGAAGGTCATAAAGACTGCTTACCAGACAATGGCAAAGGAAGAGCGCACCAACGCCTTTAAGAACAAGCAGCAGGCAGACAGAGTAAAGGCCTATGTTTCACGCAAGGACGAATACAACAAGGCTGTTGCTTCTTACAAGAACGGTGAGCTCCGCCGCGCAACCGACCCGGAAATCGCTTACGAAAGCTACAAGAGCGCAAGCGATACTTTTGCGGCACTCTACACTGAAATAGCAGAAGCCAGGGCAGCAACCCAGGCACGTATCGACGCCGCCAAGCAGCGTGTGGCAGAAAGCCAGGCGACTGCTGTGCAGGCAGATCAGGATATCCCACTTTCACAGGCTATCGACGGTATCGAAGACGAGAACGCAAAGCTTTTGGAAGATGACGATTTCTCTGCTGACCAGGCCGCCGATGTCGGAAGTCTGGAAGAAAATGTGACGGGAGCACCAGAAAAATGAAAAAGACTATCTGTATTTTGACATCATTATTATTGGCCGCCGCTACGGTTTTTGCTGTCAGCTACACCAACAACACATACCAGATGCTGGCACAGGAATATACTGTAAAGGCTCAGAAGGCTCTTGATGCAGGACACTTTGACCTTGCCGAAGAGTATGCCGTGGAAGCGGAAAAGAACGCCGCTCTTTCCGATGCATTCATCAAGTCTATGATGGCCCGTTCAGAAGCGGACACCGCAATTGCCCAGGCTCAGGAACGCATTGACTATGCAAAGTCAATAAATGCAGACAGGGACTTCCCGATTGCATACGAGGCCGCGCTTGGTTATATGAATCAGGCTCAGGAAGCCTACACTGCCGAAGAGTTTGAAAAAGCCGTGGCCGCTGCCCAGCAGGTGATGGTGGCTCTTGCCGAAATTCACGAAGTGATTCCTCTGCCAAAGTTCTACATTGTCCGCCCCTGGGCAGAAACAAGGGACTGCTTCTGGAACATTTCGGGACGCCCTTATGTCTACAACAATCCTTTCCTGTGGGAAAACCTGTATGAGGCAAACAAGGACAATATCCCTGAGCGCAACAATCCGAATCTTATTCTGCCGGGCATGAAGATGGAGATTCCTTCCATCACCGGTGAATACCGTGACGGTGTCTACAGCCCGGATGTGAATTACGAGGCATTCAGCGCCAACAGATAATCACTGCTGTTCAGCAGACATATAAAGGCACAGCGCAGAGGCCATCAGAGCATGGTTGTACTCCGCTGTGCCTATTTTTTTTGCCACTTCAGTTTTGGGGATAAGAAGTGTGTTCACGAACTCGTCGGCGTCAAGGGTCTGCCGTCCGCTGAATTGTATTTCGCTTGCACAGAAGATATGCACGTGGTTTGCAAAGAGTGCAGGGTTGGGGTTTAGTGTCCCAAGATGGGTGAGCTTTGCGTTCCTGGCACCGGTCTCTTCGGTAAGTTCGCGCGAAGCTCCCTGCATGGGGTCTTCTCCCTTTTCCAGTACTCCGCCGGGGAATTCTATGCTGAGGTGCTGTTCTCCGTGCCGCCACTGCTTTACCATAAGGAATGAGTCTTCCACTACTGGAATCACTATTACCCAGTCGTTTGCCTCGTTCACAATATAGTCGCCTGTCATGTTGCCGGGACCTGTGCTGTGACGCTCAGTCACTGTAAAGACAGGTGTCCTGTAGACAATTTTACTGCCTTTTTCCGTCCACATAAGATCCTTGTCGTTCTGCACCGCCCTGGGGAGAGCTTTGTTTTTTTCTTCCATATGTATGCCTCTTATTGAAGTAATTCCGCTCTGTGCATTATGCCCAAAACTTATTTCCGCATTTTAGTGTTTGCATTATTGTTAAAATCAGTTTATAATATATTTAAGAAAAATGCTAGGCACTTGTACGTGAGACCACGGGGATCCATTTTTCTAAAGGGGGATTTTATGGCTGTGATTGCAATTTCCAGACAGGTGGCCGCTTTGGGTGACGAGATTGCCCATGCTCTTGCCGCAAAACTGAACTACACCTTCATCGACCGCAAGCAGATTGAAAAACGGATTGTGGAACTGGGATTTGCAGAGTCAAAACTTCCAAAATATGACGAGCGTAAGCCCAAGTTCTTTGCCAGTCTTGCAAAGGACCGCGATGAATACCTGAACTACCTGCAGTATGCGGTGATGGAGGCCGCTTCCCGGGGAAACTGCATACTTATCGGCCGCGGTGCATTCAAGATTCTTGAGGATCTGCCCAATCTTGTGGCGGTGCGCTTTGTTTCCCCTGATGACGTGCGGCGCGAGAGGCTTAAGGCTGAGAAAAACTGGTCTGATAAACAGGCTCAGGCACGTATGGATGAAAGTGACATCAACAGGCGGGGCTTCCATAAGAGTTTCTTTAATATGGAGAACGAGTCGCCTCAGAATTTCCTGCTGACGCTGAACACCGGTATGCTGAGTCTTGAGGATTCTGTAAAGGTTCTTGAGGCAATGGTAAAGTCTTATATCACAACGCAGAAGGAACAGGCTGGTAAAATAAAGGTGGAGCAGCTCCTCAAGGCGCAGCGCTTGGTGAACCAGCTTCTCTTTGACTACAAGCTCAATATAAACTTCCTTCATGCAGTTGTGGATTCCGAAAACCCAAGCGTAATTGTCCTTCATGGTGTGTCTGACTCACAGGCTGTAGCGGACAAGGCTGTGCAGACTGCGGCGCGTATTCTTCCCACCTGTGAAATCCGGAGCAGCATAAGCGTTATGCAGGACTTCAAGGGGTATCAGTAAGTGGATGAGCGGAGCACATACGCCCGGGTGGAGGGGCCGCGCAGCGGTTGCGGAGGGAGCGTGAGCGACCGGAGCAATGGAGCGGGAAACGCCCGGCGGAACCCCGGAACACGGGGATCTTGAAAGCCGTGTCTCTGCGGATAGCCCGTGCAGTGTATGTCCTGGATTCAGTACCGTGCGGACAGATATTGATTCCGTGCGGACAGATAGCGATTCCGTGCGGACAGATAGCGATTCCGTGCGGGCAGATTTACTTACTGCGCCGCGACTTTTTCCCGCTCTTGAGAAAATGCGCAAAACGTGGCATAATGTTTTCACTATGAATGAATTTCCATTGACTCACGAGGAGCTTGTGGAGCTTTGCAAAAAGCATCCCACTCCGTTCTATCTGTATGACGAAAAGGCTATCCGGGACAATATGCGCTATTTTACCAGGGCGTTCAGCATGTTTCCGGAATTCAGGGAATATTTTGCGGTGAAGGCTCTGCCAAACCCCTATATCCTCAAGGTGCTCGAAAGCGAGGGCGCGGGCGGTGACTGTTCATCGCTCCCGGAACTGATTCTCTGCGAAAAGAGCGGCATCACGGGGAAGCGCATCATGTTCACGAGCAACGACACTCCGGCTTCCGAGTTCCAGTATGCATACAAGCTTGGCGCAATCATCAATCTTGACGACATCACCCACATTGATTATCTTGCCGGTGCCCTTGGCGGAAAGCTTCCCGACACAATCTGCTTCCGCTACAATCCGGGTCCGCTCAAGCAGGGTGGAAACGCAATCATCGGCAAGCCTGAGGAGGCTAAGTACGGTCTTACGCGTGACCAGATGATAGAGGCCTACCGCATCTGCAAAGAACGCGGTGTAGAGCACTTTGGCCTGCACACTATGGTTGCCTCCAACGAGCTGAACCCTGACTTCTTTGTGGACACTGCAAGAATTGTCTTTGATCTTGTGCTTGAAGTTCTGCAGAAAGTTGGCGTGAAGATTGAATTCGTGGATCTTGGCGGAGGAGTGGGCATTCCATACCGTCCCGGCCAGAACAAGGTGGACCTTGACTATGTTGCAGAGAAAATCCACGCCTTGTATATGGAAAAGATTGTTCCTGCAGGCCTTGACCCCATGGCTGTTTGCTTTGAGTGCGGACGGCCCATCACCGGTCCTTACGGCTATCTTGTGACAAAGGCAATCCACGAGAAGCATATCTGGCGCGAATACATCGGCTGCGACGCTTCCATGGCGGATCTGATGCGCCCGGGCATGTACGGTGCATACCATGAGGTGCAGGTCAGCGGCAAGGAAAATCTTCCAAAGGACCATGTCTACGATGTCACCGGAAGCCTCTGCGAAAACTGCGACAAGTTTGCGGTGCAGCGGGAACTTCCCAAGATAGACATAGGCGACCTTCTCATCATCCACGATGCGGGTGCCCACGGACGGTCCATGGGATTCAACTACAACGGAAAGCTTCGTGCGGGGGA
>CAMNHD010000043.1 GCA_946538875.1 uncultured Treponema sp. | reverse complement strand
CGCTACACTGGTCTGATTGTGGACTTGCGTAACAATGGCGGCGGGCTTTTGACTGCGGCCGTGGACATTGCGGACAAATTCATTGACTCCGGGAATATTGTGACTACCAAGAGCCGTATTTCTTACGAGAATGCTGTCTACAAGGCTAACAAGCGCAAGACTCAGGTAAGGAATTTTCCGGTTGTGGTGCTGATCAACGGTGCCAGTGCGAGTGCAAGCGAGATTGTCAGCGGTGCTCTCAAGGATGCAAAGGCGGCATATCTTGTGGGGGAGCGTACTTTTGGCAAGGGTAGTGTGCAGATTCCAAGCGGACTGATAAACAATGACGGCTTTAAGATTACTGTTGCACGCTATTATTCGCCAAGTGACTGTAATATTGACAAAATTGGTATTCCTCCGGACAGAGAGGTGAAGTATCCTGAATTCAATGAGGAGCAGGAAAAGGCTTTTTCTTCGCTTATGAGTTCTTCTGTGATTGCTTCTTATGTGGAGGAGCACCCGGATATGTCTGAGGATGATATTGCTTCCTATGCAAAGAGGCTGCAGGGGTCCTATCCGCTGGAACTGCGTGTTCTGCGTAAGCTTGTGCGCAATGAGGTGGAAAGAACCAGGGCGGCCAGGCTTTATGACCTGGACTATGACCTGCAGCTGAACGAGGCTCTGCGTATTCTGCGCGAGGAGAACTTTAAGGCTCTTATGGGTACGACCAAGACTTTGAAGCAGCTTCAGGACGAAGCGTTTGAACCCGGCGCAAAGGATGTTTCTGCCAATGTGGGCAGGGCTCCTGAAAAATGAGACAGTTTGTTGCGGAAGAGGGGCTGGATAAAAACGGCTGCCTGTTGGTGAGTGGTAAAAAGGCGCGGCATCTGGTTTCTGTTCTGCGTGTGGCTCCGGGCGACATGGTTTATGTACGGCTTCCAGGGGGTGTACTCCAGCAGATGACTGTTGGGAAGATTGACTCTGGAAAAAAGTCTGTGCTTCTGCAGGCGGCGGGTGACACTGCTCCGCTGCCGGATGCGTCTGGTGAACCCGGTACTTCTCTGCTAAGTTCTGCCTCGTCAGCGACTCATGCTGCACCGCTGAGCGCCGCCCTTGCGCATGAGGCCCCGGAATTGTGGCTCTTTGTCTTTGTGTCAAAGCCTCCAAAGATGGATCTTATCATACGGCAGGCGGTGGAGTGCGGCGTAAGCAGAATAGTCCCGGTGTACGGAGAGTTTTGCCAGGCTGGGCCTGTTCAGTCTGCGCGGAAAAAGTGCGGGGCAAATCCTGAGGATTCCAGGTGGCAGAGGCTTATAAGCGAGGCGCGTGAGCAGAGCGGTTCTGCGGTTGAAACCTGTGTGCTGGATGTTGTGACTCTTGAACAGGCGCTTGAACTTTGGCAAAAGTCTGGCGGTGGACTGGGCGTTGTGCTTTACGAACAGACGGCCGGGACTGTGTGCATGCACAGTGCTGCCTCATCCTGCGATGATGTGAGGCAGGCGGCGGTTTTTGTTGGTGCCGAGGGGGGCATTTCACCGCAGGAGATTGACTTTCTGCAGAAGGGCGGGATTGTTCCCGTTCATTTTGCTACTAATATATTGCGATGCGAGACTGCGGCTCTTTACGGCATAGCGGCTCTGCAGTCGGCTTTGATGGAGAAAAAAATATGGCAGTTAAAAGAGTAGAGATACTGGGAGTTCCTGTGGACATCTGTGCGCCTCAGGATCTGGAGTCTGTCGTGATGGAGATGATTTCCAAGCCGGGAACCAAACAGATTATGTTTCTTTCTGTGTGGGACCTGCTCAAGGCAAGACGCAGGAAGAATTCTTTCCGTGAATGCGTGCGCAGTGCGGATCTGGTTCTTCCTATTTCCAGGAGCATACTTTCCGGGGCAAAGTTCCTTAAGGAGGATGTTCCTGTAAGATACAATCCGTTCAACACTCTTATCTCTATCCTGACTGTTCTTGAAAACCACAGAAAGTCTCTGTACATGCTCGGCGAGCGCAAAAAGGCTCTTATGACTGCCGAAAAGAATGTCTCATACACCTTTCCCAACCTGCAGATTGTGGGGCGCTACGTTGGCTTTTATCCAAAGTCTGTGGAAAACGACATAATTGCCGCTATTTACAAGGCGGCTCCATCCCTTGTCCTGATGAGCGACGGTATAAAGGAAAAGGACTGCTGGTCATACAACAGACGCAATCAGTTTTCCTCCAGCATTTTCCTTTACTACAGGGATGCGGTGGGAATCTTTGGCGAGCGAAGGACCCGTGTGGACGAAAAAACATTTGACAGGGGGCTTGAAATTTGGGTTGAAATTCTGCATAATCCTTTAAAGTTATTCTTAATTTTTCCATACATGAAATATGTTTTGCTGTTGGTTTGGAAACGCTTGTTTGGGAAAAAGGATAAACTCGGCAATTAATGCCACTATATCAAAAAGTTCTTTTAGTTTCCCGCCACAATGTGCCAAGCTTGTGGTGCTGTCCGGCCACGCTGGAAGGGGCATGCTTTATCCTTGTGGATCCCGCCATCTGCCTGCATTGGCTGTGCTCGAATCCTGTCCCGGACCTTATTCTTCTTGAGGTCAGCAGTATTTCTTCTGGCGAGCTGCATCACATCTACGGAATGCTTCATAATGATTCCACAATGAATCTTGTTTTTCTTAGCCTTAACTTTGCTCCTGCCACGTGCACTGAGGAGATGATTGCCGGTATGCGGTTTGATTTTCCGCTGGTGCCTTGGCTTTCTGCCGAGGGGAAGTCGGACTCTCCTGTAAATCAAACTGTGGCCTGCTTTGAAAAGTCCTTGTGCCTTGCCTCCAGGACGGATGACTGTGTGCTGATTCTTGGTGAGAGTGGTAGTGGCAAGACCTGGGCGGCTGACCGGATTCATAGGCTTTCTTCCAGGAACGGGATGAATATGCTCAGGGTGAGTGTTCCTGACTACAATCAGAATCTTATAGAAAGCCATCTTTTTGGCTGCGTCAAGGGTGCCTACACTGGTGCCATGGAAAGAGAGGGTGTCTTTGCCGAAGGAAACGGTTCCACGATTTTTCTTGATGAGATTGGCGAGGTGCCGAATTCTGTACAGACAAAGCTGCTCAAGGTTGTGGAAAGCCGGACTTATTGCAAGGTTGGCTCTGTCAAGGAAAGAAGCTTTGATTCCAAGCTGGTGTTTGCCACGAATGTTGACATTGAGCAGTCTGTGCGTGACGGACACTTTAGGGAGGACCTGCTGTACCGCATAAACACTGTTACGGTAAAGGTTCCTCCATTGCGGGAACATCCTGAGGACATTCCGCGTCTTGCAATGGAGTTTGCCGCCGAAAGGGACAAGCTGATTGCCGAGTCTGTTCTGCCCATGCTGCAGGAATACTCCTGGCCCGGTAACATCAGGGAACTTAGGAACAAGGTTATCCGTGCCTGCCTTATTGCCGGCGGGAGGACTGTTGTGACGGCGGATGACTTTGAGTTTTAGCTGCGTCCGCTTTTGGAAAGTCCGGCTGCCTTGTCAAAGATTTTTTCTATATACTGTGCTTCTCCCTCGCTTAGTGCGGCCCTTGAAAGAATTCCCCTCCAGAATCTCTCCATCTCATCACGGCCGGTTATGCTGAAAAAGCCTATTGTCTTGAGGTTGGAGCAGATGCGGTCGACGCAGGAGTCCAGACGGCTTAGGTTGACCGGGGTGTAGCCGGTGTAGTCTTTTTGGGTTGTCCTGAACAGATGGTAACAGATTATCTGTACGGCGTGGCTGAGGTTCAGCGAAGGAAAGTCCTCGGAGGAGGGAATTGTTATGCCTACAGTGCATTCATCTACCTCTGAATCGGTTAGGCCTGTACGCTCGTTTCCAAAGACGACGGCGGTTTTGCCTGCATCCAGACTGTTCACTGCTGCGGAAGAGGCGAATTCCTCCGGCAGCAGCAGTTTCCCCTTGCGGTTCTTTCCCCTGCGGCGGGTGGTGGCGGCGGCACAGGTGCAGTCGGCGGTTGCCTGTGTGATGGAGTCGTAAAAGCGTGCGTTTTCCCAAAGCGGTGCTGCGTGTATGGCTAGAATGCGGACTCTTTCGTCATCGTAGTCGCTGCGTTTTCCCACAATGCGGAGGTCGGAGATACCGTTGTTTGCCATTGCCCTGCATGCGGCTCCTATGTTGCGGCTTTCGTCGGGCCGGCACAGGACTATTGCAATATTGTTCAAATTCATAGGCATAATATATAGTTTTTTCAAAAAATGTGCTATAATATAAAGGATATGGCAGGAAATGAATCTGTATTGCAGGGGAAAAAAGCCCTTGTGGTTGGAGGTACCAGTTCGGTCGGCCTTGAAACAGCCAGGGCTTTGGCTTTACGGGGAGCCTTGGTTACAGTAAGCGGCCGTTCCTGGAAGCCTATAGTCGAATCTGATACCCGCATAGGCTTTTGCCGTGCCGATTTCCAGACTGGTTCCGTTGCGGACACAGTGGAATCCAGCGGACTGGGAAAACTTGCCGGGGAAACGGACATACTTGTGGTGTGCTATGGTCCATTCGTCCGGAAGAGTCTGCATCAGACCAGTGCTTCTGACTGGGAACTGCTTGCGCTCCACGACTATGCGCTGCCGGGTATGCTTGTGAGCCTGAGTCTTAAGGGAATGCTTGGGCGCAGGTTCGGACGCATAGTGCTTTTTGGAGGCACAAGAACCGATTCTGTACGGAATTACTCAAGCAATGCGGCCTATGCAGGTGCCAAAACGGGAATTTCTGTAATAATCAAATCAGTTTCTGCCGAATATAGTGAAAGTGGGATTACCTGCAACGGCTTGATGCCTGGTTTTACACGCGACCCGCCGCCGGGGACTTCTTGCGTAAGTCCCGGGAGCCTTGCTGAACACGCTTTGTATCTTATGGAGCACGGGGAACTGAATGGAGTTCTGCTTAATGTTGATAAAGGCTGGACTCCGGGTAAAACAACAGTTTGACTAATCTCATTTTTTGGTGTACTATATAACGAGGTATTTTAAAATAGACTTTTAAGACTTGCCTTGAAAATTGTACAATAGAAACTAATATGGAATCTAAACTGTCTGCATTTGGGGCAGGCAGCCGGAGGAGTATGAATAACAACGAGCTTGTGCCTGGTTTTGATGACGAAAAAGACGACAGCCTCAAGATGCTGCTTGAAAAGCAGGATGATGTAAACAGTTGTCTGATTGTGAATCTGAACGGATACATAGACACTTACAATTCTGTGTACTTCCAAAAGCAGGTTGGGAAAATCGTCAGTGCCGGATTTGTTAATTTGATTTTTAATTGTGCCAGTTTGAACTATGTTTCTTCGACAGGAATCGGCTCTTTTACCGCTTTCCTCAAGCTGGTAAAGCCAAAGGGCGGAGATATAGTCCTGCTCAGTATACAGCCAAAGGTCTATGAAGTCTTTCAGCTTCTTGGATTCAGCCAGTTCTTTAATATCAAGGAATCGCTTACAGAGGCAAAGGACTTCTTTAAGCACGGGGCACCTGTTGAAAATTCCATCTTCCCCAAGGTGTTCAACTGCCCGGTCTGCTCAAGGCGTCTTAAGGCTACCAAGAGCGGCCGCTTCCGCTGTTCCGACTGCAAGTCTATTCTTGCCATTGACCAGCAGGGACATGTGTTCCTGGGCTGACATCACATTGCATTTTCTTATGAATCCGGGCTTTGGTCCGGATTTTTTTTGTCCGGGGCGTTTTGCACAGTTTTGCACAGAATTTACCCCCAGCCTGTGGAAAACTTGTGGCTAAATTGGTTATACAAAGGGAATTTGTGTGAATTTTACAGGAACGAGAATTTAAGGAATTGTTCATATAAAATTAAGTAACTTATAACTACTTATAATACAAAGATTTATAAATTAGTATAGTAAATTTTTGTATTTTCACATCAAACAGTGACTTAGCAAATTATCCACAAATTCGTCAGAATTCGATTGGACAAACTGTGGAAAACTTGTGTGCTCCCAGTGTGAATTCAGTGATTTACGGTGCAAAATTGATTTTTAAGTTTTGAAAATAAAGCAAAGGTTGTTTTTTTGGCATAATAATGTTATCCTATTATGTAATGAAGGAAAATAATTCTATAAAAACAGTTTTTCAACTCCTGCTTTTCTATGTCTGTGTTGTCATAGCCGGAACACTGGCGGCTGCAGGCGTTTATACAGTCTATGTTCTTTGCACTCATATTGTGGCTGGTCAGGGAATTTCTGCATTCGGCTTTAAGTACTTTATTTCCGGGCTGCTGGTGATGTCGCCGGTTGTACTGGTTCTGACAAACCTTCTGATGTGCCTGTACCTTATACGACACGCCAGCAAGGGGGTGCTTCCTTTTTCCGTGTATATCGTCCTGTATGCACTGTCATGGCTGGTGCTGATGCCGGTGATGTTCAATGTTTCCGCCAAATATTCCCTGGCTCATGCCAATGACGTCGAGGCCCGGGAGTATCTTTCAACCGGGTATTTCCGTTCGGTGGACGATAAAATCCTTTATTATTCCAGAATTCTTGAGGACAACAGTTCTGATGGTCTTGTAATTGACCTTGATGACCCGGACAATTCCGTCCAGACATTCCGCAACATGAAGGTTCCCGAGAGTCATGGCTTCCTTGACTATCTTATCCAGAGCACCATAGAGATGCCTCCTGTGACCAGCACAGCCACCCGCATGACCTCACAGTTTATGGGACTGGCCTCCGCCACGTTCAGGCACGGTTATGTGTACTGGCTGCTGTTCGCCACAATGGGAGCCGCCCTGCTTTCTGTCTATGGCATAAAGAGGCTTTCCCGCTGGAGACTGGTGAATGTGGTGATGATTATCTTTATCTCCCTCTGCATAATACTGTTCAACATGCTTGCATATTCCGGCCTGTACAAGGGTTCGCTGTGTTATCCTGTGGTGAGTGCCGTAAACAACTTTGCCAAGGCACTTACACCTGTGTGCAATCCGACTGCGGTTTTTGGAAACCTGCTCTGCTTTGTTGTGTTCTCCACAATCGGTACTGTGGTGCACTTTAAGCGCCGCAATGAAGGCACTGAGTTTGACGAATAGGACTGGGGTGTGAGTATGAAGCGCGTTATCCTGATAATTAGTATCTATAAAATAATGATTTTTGGCGTCTGTATGGCCGTGACTTATGGTTACAGGGGACTTCCTCTTCTTAACGCAGGTGATGCCGACGGCTACAGATTCTTCCGCGGGCTTGAGTGGTTCCTGCTGATGCTGCCTGCCATTCTGCTGAGCGGGTTTACAGTGGCATGTTCCGTCCACTGGCAGGGAGTCCACGGCAACGGCAGACGTTTTACACAGGCACAGTTTGACCGCTTTAAGGGAGTGGTGCTTGTTTCTATAGGAATTGTGTTTTTCTGCGCCTTTAACCATGAAGTCTTTGCTCCCATGGCAAAGAACCGTCTTGCCGATTACCGCAGCGGTCCGGCAGAGCTGCAGTTTGCAAAGGGAACCGCCCATGATCTCCTGGAGGCTGGGCAGCCGGAATTTGCGTACCAGTATGCAAAGCGTGCCGTGGAAATCTCAAGGAAGGATGCCGAAGCTCAGGCTCTGCTGACCTTTGTTGAGGACGAGATGAAGCTTGCGCGTGACAAGGTCCGTCAGGAAAAACGCGAGCTGGAGACTGTTGACTCAAAGAAGCTTATATCCAGTGCGGACATGTCTTATTCCGTGCGTGAGCTTGTGGAAAAGGCAAAGGCCTGCGCAGACAATTCAGACTGGTTCAACGCACACTACTGGGCGTCACTGGCAGTGGCGGGCTGCAGTGGTACTGACGGAAACCTGTCACAGGCGGCGGCTCTTGCAAACCAGGCGTGGAATGCACTGCACAACCCGTCCGGCTTTGACAACGAGGCAGAGCTTGACTACTACAACCGCAAGATGGAGGCTTATCAGTCACTGCAGGCAGGAGCCACCAGCGACATAGTCAAGGCTTACTATGACTTCCTGGAACTACAGTCATACCCCGGCCGCATTTCCGAAGACCCGGATGTGACGCGTTTCCTGGAACTTGCCAGGGAGGCTTTGGCCAACGACTACTTCTTTATTGACGAGACTGACCTTATGGAGCAGCTTGAGAACAGCCGCAACGTGTATTTTGCGCTGGACAATCCAATAGAAAAGACCCGCAGTGTGTTCTATGCGCGGGGCGTCATGGACACAAAGCTTGACGGACGCTCGGTGCGTTATCTGGATGGTCTTAGCATAGTGACGTACTCTGAGCAGGGAAAGTTTGTGCGCTCGGTCTACGCTCCGATTGCAAAGGTTGTGGCTACCCCTGTCAAGATGCTCCCTGAATCCGTGCAGGAGGCGGTGGGTGCCAGAAAGTCATGGGGGCAGATTCCCGTACTTATGCTGCAGGCAGTGGACCGCAAGACACGCGGCATTGTTTCCCTGCCAAAGTATTCCTATCAAGAAAGCGGTGTGAGCCTTGATGTGCTCAAGATTGCAGGGTTCAGTCAGGCGGAGGAGCCTAAGGACCTGAGTTACATGCGTCAGCTGGAAAGTGAACTTCTCGGCGAGTCCAACACAATGCTGCTTTCAATGCCGTACAGTGACTTTGTACTGCTCAAGGATGCATCCGGCGGCCCTGACAAGATGAATCTGATTGCGCTGCATAACTTTGTAAAGAAGGCAAAGTCTTACGGATTTTCCTATGAGGTGTTCATCAAGAATCTGGTGTGCAGGGGACTGTATCCCTTCTTTATCCTGATTCTGTGCATTATCGCGGCCACAATGGGTTGGAACTACCGCATTGACGGGGAAAAAGTGAACTTTAAGTTCCGCTGGCTCTTTTTGGTTCCTCTATACGGCGTAGTCACCTACCTGGTGATTGATGTTGCCACTTATTTCTATGAGGTGGTCAACTATGTGATGGTAGGCTTCTTCCCCTCATGGGTTGTGTGGGTGTGCCTGGTTCTCTACTTGCTGATATTTGCCGGTGTGTCGGTCAACTTTTTGGCGCGGCATGACCACTAAACTATGTGACTAAAGCCCGTGTCATCATGGGCGTTTCCCTCACTTGCGTTCGGGCCGGGCTTTCCGGGGTTCCGGCCGGATGCGGCCTCCATTGCCCAGTCGCCTGGGCTCCTTCCGCAACGCCTGCGGCGCCCCTCCAATCCCTTACGCAAAAAAGCTCAGACAAAACCGTGGATAGAAGGTTATAAACAAAACACCCCGTTTGGCATTTGCAGGGAAATATCCATTCTGTTGGCCAGTATGATATACGCATAATACGTTGTTATGCTTCTCTACACTATTCGGCTCTGACATTGAT
>CAMNHD010000042.1 GCA_946538875.1 uncultured Treponema sp. | reverse complement strand
TTTTCAATTTCGGTTGGCGGAGCCTTCTATTTTAAGAGTGCCAATATTTCTTCCACTTCTGCTGGAAGTCATTTTGCTCCTATCACCGGTCCTTATTCTGGTATCGAAGGCCGCGTCACTGGTTTTATGAATTATCAGCTGAATACTCCGCTTGGGGAGCACTTTCTGCTGAAGGATGCGAATCTGGTTTTTACCGGCAGTTTTGAATTGACTCCGGTGAGCCTTAAGCCCGGTGCTGCCGTGACTTTCACTCCGCTTCCGTTCATCGTGTTCAAGGCCGGTGCTGAACTGGGTACTGGCTGGGATTTTGCAAGTCTGTTCAAGGGTGGTATGTCGCTCTACAATTATGAAAATGAGACTTATGATTCTTTGACGCCGTTTACCAGCTGGCTTTTGAAGACTTATGCCCAGGCTACGTTCCAGTTTGACACTGGTGCCATCTTTGCCGGGGACTGGACTCATGTCGTGATGCAGTTTACTTATCAGGCTTATTACCAGATGCTGACTGGTGCCAAGAATGGTGAGGTCTGGATGTGGCAGATGGGCGGCAACAAGGTCAACGGTTGGCAGGAGTATATGTGCGGTATCCTTGCTTATCAGATGCCGTTGGTTCTCAAGCGCGTGGGTATCATGTTCGAGAGCGAGGGGCTTTACAGCCGCACTGCGTTCAATCAGGACAAGTATGCCGGGTATGACGGAGACTTTAAGGAAATCAGTTTGAGTCCGTTGATGCAGTTCCAGTTTGACGAACACAATCTTTTGGCCGTGCTGTTCGGATTCAAGTGCCGCCGTGCTTATTCTGATTATACTGACGAGCATATTCAGCCCCGGCTCCACAGTCTGGGCAGCGAGTGGTTCTTCAACCGCATTGCGTTCAGCTATTCTTATAGTTTCTAAGACGCTGATGTGCCCGGTTGGCGGGTGCGGGCGGTTTGGGGTAAAGGCTGAGGCCAGTGGTGCAGGCTGAGGTTGCGGAAGCGGGTGCCGGGTTCGATTGTGGAACTGCGGTCCCGCATCCCTAAGCAGCTCCCCCGGCGCATGCACCCTTGATAAGACTCTTTTTTTCTGATAACGTTTCCATTAACATCGCCCAAGGGGAAATCTATGGAACGTACAGAAAGAAAATCCAACCGTGCGCTGTGGCTTACTCTCATCCTGCTTGTCTACATCGGAGCAACCGTACTCGGAATCATCACATTCAACAAGACACTTTCATTCACAAAGAATATCTTTGCATCCGCATTCCTGGGTGACGTCCTGGCAACAGTGTTTGTCTTTGCCTTTTCGCTTGCGTTCAGGAATGCCTCGGTCTACGACCCGTACTGGAGTGTTCAGCCGCTGGTCATACTGTATGCATTTGCTGCCGCTTACGGACTGAACCTTCACACATTCGTGCTCACCGCCGCGCTCACGGTCTGGGGAATACGCCTCACCGCCAACTGGTGCTACAACTTCCACGGCCTGGAATACCAGGACTGGCGCTACAAAATGCTTAAGGAAAAAAGCGGAGTCTTCTACCCGGCCATAAATTTTCTGGGAATACACATGTTCCCCACAGTCATAGTCTTTGCCTGCATGATACCTGCAGTCCACCTTTTTGAATACACAAGGAACAACCCCCCGGCAGTCCTTCCAAAGTGGACAGTAGGCATTGCGCTCTGCATACTGCTTGCCGTCCTGCTCCAGGGAACCGCCGACCTGCAGATGCACCGCTTCCGCCGCAGCGGAACACAGGGCCTCATGCGTCAGGGACTCTGGAAATATTCAAGGCACCCCAACTACCTGGCAGAAATACTTGTATGGTGGTTCGTGGGACTCTTCGCATTTTTTGCCACCCCAATGCCCTGGTACTACCTGACAGGCGCACTTGCAAACACATTGATGTTCCTGTTTATCAGCATCCCGATGGCCGAGAACCGTCAGAGCCAGAAAGTCGGAAAAGAAGCCTTTGCCGAATACAAATCACAGACCCGCATCCTGCTGCCGGTCCGCCGTCTGGGCAAATGACAGCCCGCCGGATAAAAAACGAACAGAAGGAACCACATGATAAAGATTTACGGATTGCACACATGCCCCTACTGCGATTTTCTCCAGCCCCAGATACAAGGCAGGGAAGACCAGTACCAGTACATCGACATTGGAAGCCACGTGCGCTTTATGCACGAGTTCATGGACCTGCGCGACCACAACCCCGCATTTGACCATTCAAAAGAAATCGGCGACATCGGCATACCCTGCTTCGTCTTCCCCGACGGCCGCGTTTCCCTCAAGCCGGAAGAAGCAGGCCTAATAGAATACAGCGGACAGTCCCAGGCCTGTTCAATACAGGACCATAAGGACGGCAAAAAAGGCTGCTGATTATTCTGCACAATAATTATCCGGGCGGTCCGGCAGCAAGCTGCCGTCGGGCTTTCCGGGGTTCCGGTCGCAAGGCTCCCTCCATTGCTCCACTCCGGGGTTATCCCCTCCGTTCCGCAACGGCTACGCCGCCCCTCCAATCCCTACCGCATTGTCATTCCAGACCTTAGCCGTGGTCTTTTATCACCGACCAGGCCTCCACCAGGCGGTCAAGAGTCCATGCGGCGTTTGCAGGGCTGGTGGAAGGAAGACATACTGCAGGGCGTCCAACACTCGGCTCCGAAAAGCGGTGGTACATCTCATGTGCCTTTTTGCCGTTGGTGAAAATCTGGGCGATGTCAGCCGTCTCAAGAATTATGCTCAGGTCGTTGGGGCGGACGTTGCGTATGGAACTGTCCGCAGAGCCGGCAATTTCGCATTCGCCGATCACGTCCCAGGCCGCAATGCGGTTCCTGAGCAGAAAATCCCTGCGGGCGCTTACCGTGGCAGGAAGCGCTTCGTCAAAAAGCCTTGCAAGCACCTTCCAGAAGCGGTTCTGCGGGTGGCCGTAAAAATACATCATCTGGCGCGATTTTATAGAAGGAAAACTCCCCAGCACAAGAATCCTGGACTTGCTGTCGTATGTTGGAGGAATGGGATGGATAATATGCTGAACCTGCATCTTGAAACCATGCTATACAAAATGCCCGGCAGGCTGAAGCTTTTGCGTCATGCACATTTCTCCGGCCTTCCAGGCATTTGTCATAGCAGCCTGTGCGGATTACATGCAGGTGTAACCGCCGTCAACCGGCAAGGCTACGCCGGTCACGTATGCGCTGTTAGGTGAAGCAAGGAAGATGGCGGCTGTGTCCAGTTCGCCTTCGTTTCCGTAGCGTTCCTCTGGAATCATTGTCTTTGCATTCTGCTGGAAGAAGTCAGAGTTCAAAGTGTCCCTGGTAAGGTCTGTGTAGAAGTAGCCCGGGCAGATTGAGTTCACAGTGATGTTGTACTTGCCCCACTCGGCAGCAAGCGCACGTGTCATGTTCACAACTCCGCCCTTTGCCGCATGGTAAGGGGTGGAGCCGGCAATCTTGTTGCCCACAAGACCATACATAGAAGCAATGTTGATGATGCGTCCGTACTTTGCGGGAATCATTGCATGCTTTGCAACAGCGCGTGCCACGCGGAAAGAACCGAACAGGTCGATGTTGATTTCATTGTTGAACTGCTCGTCGGTGATGTCTTCGGCAGGAGCCACTGCACCGGTACCGGCATTGTTAATCAGGATGTCGATGCGTCCGAACTTGTCAAGAACAGTCTTGACAGCGGCTTCCACTGCGGCGGTGTCCGTGATGTCGCAGCGGACGGCCAGAGTCTGCACTCCGTAAGTTTGGGCAATTTCCTTTGCTACGGCATCAATTTTGTCCTGACGGCGCGCAACCGCAACAATAGCAGCACCCTGGTTTGCCAAAGCCTTAGCCATCTGCACACCAAGCCCCGTAGAACAGCCAGTCACCACAGCGACCTGTCCCTTCAAATCAAAATAAGTTTTCATAAATTACCTCGTTAGTAATGATGGGTAATTTTAGCACAAAACAAATCCTTAGTATAGGTCAAACAAAGTTGTCTGCAAACCCGGTTCACTCCCTTCCGCCATTTTGTCATTCTTTCTGGTTTGGTCAGTAAGCTTCTGATGTTCCAGGCCTTGGCTTTTCAATCAGGGGGGAACTTGCTATACTGTGTGCATGAAAAGAATTGCGGTTGTGACTGGAGCTTCCAGCGGTATGGGTGTGTGTTTTGCGCGTCAGCTTGCCCACGAGTCTGTGGGATTCAAGACAAAGGCGGCGGAACTTGAGCGTGCAGGTAAAAAGGAAAAGGCGCTTGTGGCCATGAACAATTCCTGTGACGAGATTTGGATTGTTGCCCGGCGTGCAGAAAAACTTGAGGCTGTGCGGAAGAATATTCAGAAGGAACTGAACGCTGTTTTTGGCGGCGGAGAAGATAAAGTGAATGTTCCTCTCATCAAGGCGGTGCCGCTTGATATAAGCGGTAAAAAAGGAGCACTGGCTCTGCGGGATTTGCTTGCTGCGGAAAAAGCTGCTGGCGGTCTTGCAATTTCAGTTCTGGTGAACAATGCGGGATTCGGCACTTACGGCGAATTTGCGGACACTGACCCTGAGCTTGAGATGGACATGGTTGACCTTGACTGCACCAGTGTGGCTGGAATTACAGGATTTGCGCTCCCGTACATGGATCCGTTCAGCAGAATCATCAACACTGCAAGTCTTGCTTCTTACAGTCCGCTTGGCAACTTTGCGGTGTACGGTGCATGCAAGGCTTTTGTGCTGAGCTTTACTGTGGCGCTTGCTGCTGAACTCAAGGACAGGGGAATCCGCGTGACGGCCCTGTGTCCGGGACCTGTGAGCACTGAGTTTGCGAATGTTGCTTCCAAGGGCGCCAGGAAGGAAGTTCTTCATGGGCTTTCTGCCGAAAAAACTGTGGCGCATTGTCTTAAGAAATCCCGCAGGGGAAAACTGTATTCCGTGATGGCGTTCAAGTGGAAAATCCAGGCATATGGAAGCAGGTTTGTGAGCAGGTATTCGGTAGCGCGCTTTACGTATTTGTTCAAGAAGCGTCCTTGTAACTGATTCTGGGCGCACTTACGAAAGCAGTGCCCTGTAACGAAAGCAGCCCGCACTTACGAAAGCAGTGCCATGTCACGAAAGCAGTGCGCAGTTCCGCCACCCCCACCGGGATGCCTAGCCCCGATTGGAGGGGCGCGCAGCGTTCCTGTTCCTGAACAGGAATGGAGGCGGGAGCCGGAACCCCGGAAAGCGGGTGGTGCGGTACGGGAAACTCACGGTTTTAGATGATTAATACTTTGTGGAAAATGCAGTATGCTCTCCCAAAAAAAAGAGGTTTATATATTATGGAAGAAAAAGTGTTGGAAAACAAAATGCAGAACCAGTCGGCCGCAACATCCGGGCTGTTCACGGACTTTTACGAACTCACCATGGCTCAGGGCTACTGGAAGCTTGGACGGAACCCCCAGGTGGTCTTCGACGTTTTTTTCAGGCGGCATCCGTTCAACGGCGGCTTTTCTGTGAGTGCGGGGCTAGGCACGCTGCTTGACGCACTTTCTTCCTTCGCGTTTTCCAAAAGCGACATTGACTTTCTGCGCAGCACCGGGATTTTTTGCGGAGGTTTTCTGGAATACCTTGAGACGTTCCGCTTTACCGGCGACATCTGGGCATTTCCCGAAGGTTCCGTTGTTTTTCCGCAGGAGCCGGTTCTCCGCATTCATGCCGACCTGATTCAGGCGCAGATAATTGAATCTCTTGTGCTGAACACAATCAATTTCCAGAGCCTTGTGGCGACAAAAACAGCCCGTGTCTGGCTCGCAAGCCAAAAGGGGAGCGTCATGGAATTCGGCCTTAGACGTGCCCAGGGGGCGGACGGAGCGATGAGTGCCAGCCGTGCCAGTTTTATCGGGGGCGCATGCGGTACCAGCAACACTCTGGCGGGAAAGAGATTCGGCATTCCGGTGATGGGTACAATGGCGCATTCCTGGGTGATGAGCTTTGAGAGCGAGCAGGAAGCCTTTGACTCATACGCGGAGCTTTATCCTGAAAACTCGGTTTTTTTGATTGACACTTATGACACTCTCAGGAGCGGTGTCAGGAATGCAGTCAGGACCGGGGCCAAACTTGCGGCAAAGGGATATGGCTTTGGTGTCCGGCTAGACTCCGGGGACATTGCATATCTTTCCGCAAAGGTCCGCGCTGAACTGGATGCGGCTGGTTTTGACAAGGCCACAATCACTGTGTCCAATGAGCTTACTGAAGAAATAATTCAGGCGCTTGTGCAGCAGAATGTTCCTGTGGACATGTGGGGTGTGGGGAGCAACATGGTCACCGGCGGAAGCGAATCCAGTTTTTCCGGGGTGTACAAACTCTGCGCGCGTAAGGACAAGGAAACAGGCCTCATGGTGCCCGTCATGAAGTTCAGCGACAATCCTGCAAAGACCACAAATCCTGGAGTAAAAAACGTGTGGCGCCTGTTTGACGCAAACGGAATGGCTCAGGCCGACATCCTTGCGCTTGAGGACGAGGTGATTCAGGGCGGGGTGGAGTACCGCTATTCGCATCCGATGGTGGACTACCGCCAGTTCAGTTTTACCGCCGCAAAAGCCGTGCCCATGCTGGAAAAAGTTTTTTCAGACGGTCAGCGTGTGAATCCGCCGTCCGATCCGCATCAGGAACTTGTGCAGAGCCGCAGCCGGATGATGAGTCAGATTCAGACCCTTGACCCTTCGTTTCTGCGTATATTGAATCCCCACGTCTACAAAGTGTCCGTCACCCAGAACCTGCGCGATTTGAAGCTTAAGTTCATCCGTTCCAATCTGGACTGATTGGGAGACTTCCCGCACGCCTACGCCCGGCATGCAGGGCCGCGCAGCGGTTCCGACCGGCGGGAGGAATGGAGGCCCTGGGCCGTAACCCGGAATGGCGGGGAATGCGGTTTTGGGTTTTGTTTTTGCTGAATTGGGTTCCTGAAAAAAAAACGGCTCCGTCCAAAAAAAAATATAAGAATTCTCTTGACAGAAACAGTTACTATTGATAGAATGTTATTATAAATAGTAACAATAAGACCGGCTTCTGCATCTTTGCCCTGCGTCCTGTTCTGTGCTGGAGGAGAAAATTATGATAGCAGTCATCGACAATTACGATTCGTTCACATACAATGTGGTTCAGGCTCTGCAGCGTCTCAGCGGTGAAGAAGTCAGGGTGCTCCGCTCAAAGGAATGCACTTTGGAAGATCTTGAGGCTTTGGGCATGAGCCGTCTGGTGGTGAGTCCTGGCCCCGGGGAACCGTGCGATGCCGGTATTTCCGAGGAAGCAATAAAGTACTTTGCGGGCAAGGTTCCGATTCTTGGCGTGTGTCTTGGTCATCAGGCGATTGCTGAGGCGTTCGGGGCAAAAATTGTCCAGGCAAAGCGCATCTGTCACGGTGTTGTTGAAGAAATGAATCTTGACGGCCGTGGACTGTTCCGCATTGTGGGAAACAAGGCTTCTTTTACCCGCTACCACTCGCTTGTGGTTGACGAGTCGACTCTGCCGCCTGAGTTCGAAGTGACTGCCCGTTCCGCTGACGGCGACATCATGGGCATAAGGCACCGCACTCTGATGATTGAAGGCGTCCAGTTCCATCCGGAAAGCATTGCCTCTGGTCAGGGTGACGATATTTTCCGTGCTTTCCTTAACTACCGCAGACAGAATCTTCCTGTTGCGGAATTCCTGAACCAGCTGATGGAGCGCAGGGATTTGTCAGAAGACCAGGCTGCTCTCTTTATGGAAAATCTTACCGACGGAACTCTTGACGAGCGTGTGACTGCGGCAATTCTTACTGCAATGGCTGCCAAGGGGCCTGCTTCCAGTGAAATGATTGGCTGTGCGAGTGTGCTTCTCAAAAAGAAAAAGCCTCTTCCTTTGGAAAAACGTGGTATAGCGGAGATTGTGGGAACTGGCGGCGACTGCAAGGGGAGCTTCAACATTTCTTCGTTCTCTGCACTGACTGCGGCTGCATGTGGTCAGACTATGGCAAAGCATGGCAACAGGGCTGTGTCCAGCAAGTCTGGTGCGGCTGATTTTTATGAAGCCCTTGGAATCAAGATTGACGGCGAACCTGCCAAGACTGCCGATTTGATAAAACGTACCGGCTTTGGTTTCCTTATGGCTCCTGTCTATCACTCTGCCATGCGTTTTGCGGCTCCTGTGCGCAAGGCTCTTGGAATAAAGACAATCATGAACATTCTGGGGCCCCTGCTGAATCCTGCCGGTGCCGAGTACCAGGTGCTTGGCGTGTACAGTGCCGACCTTCTGCAGAGCTATGCCCGGGCTGCAAAGAAGCTTGGTGCCAAGCGTGTCATGGTTGTGTGCAGCAAGGACGGTTACGATGAAATCTCTCCGTGCGCGGAGACTTATGTCTATCAGATTAACGATGACGGAAAGGAGTACCGCTATGTAATCGATCCTTCACGCTTTGGAATCACTGATGCTGAGCCTGGGGAATTGGTCGGCGGAAGCGGTGCTGAAAATGCGGCCCTTGCGCTTGAACTTGCACAGGGTAGGGGACGCCGCACTCTGCGCTATGCCGTTGGACTCAATGCCGGTGCAGTATTGTATTTATCTGGAAAAGCGCGTACACTTAAGGATGGCTACGACAAGGCTTTGTCCGCTTTGGACAAGGGGCTGGTGATGTCTAAGATTCAGGAAGTGAGCCGTGTTTCCAACGGGCTGTCTGAGGACAAGACGATTCCTGCTGACGTGCCTGTAGCTAGTTGAGATTGGACTAGTTACTGCATGTGACGAAAGAAGAATTTGATGAGTACTGATATTTTAACTGAAATTGTAGAGAAAAGAAAAAATGACATTGAGCGGCTCGGTTTTTCGTTTGGGGCTGATGTTCCCCAGAGCCGCATAAAAAAAGGTGTGGCTCCGTTTATTGCGGCAAAGGGGGTGGTCCTGGAAGTCAAGCGGGCTTCTCCGTCCAAAGGCGACATTGCTCCTGGGCTTGAGGCTGCCCCGACTGCACTTATCTACCAGAATGCCGGTGCCGCCGCAATTTCTGTACTCACGGAGAAGAATTATTTCAAGGGCTCCCTGCAGGATTTGATGGATGTGAGCGGTGCCGTGTCAAAGGCGGCTGTTCTGCGCAAGGACTTTCTGCTGTATCCCCAGGAAATAGAAGTGTCGTACCGCTGCGGTGCGGATGCGGTTCTGCTGATTGCCCGCATTCTTTCCAGGGATGAACTGCTCTGCATGGTGGAGGAATGTTCCAGGTTCGGCTTGACTGCATTCATTGAACTGCGCAGGAATGACGATTTGGAAAAACTTGCCTATGTAAAGGAACATGCTCCTGCCGCAGAGATTGTGCTTGGAGTGAATGCACGCGACCTTGCAGACTTTTCCATAGATTTTCTGACTCCGGCCGGAATGCTTG
>CAMNHD010000041.1 GCA_946538875.1 uncultured Treponema sp. | reverse complement strand
GAATGCCTCGTCCTGAGCCTCGAACAGTGTCTTGTCCAGCACGGAGACCACACGGATGGATTTTCCACTGGTGAGCTTTGCGGCATCAAGTGCCATGTTCACTTCGCTTCCTGTGGCCAGAACAGTAATGTCAGGATTTGCACCGCCTTCCTGAACAACGTATGCTCCGCGGCGTGCAGTCTGCTTCCAGTTTTTGTCCGCCTTTTCGTAAACAGTAAGGTTCTGTCTGGTGAATGCCATGCAGACAGGGTGGTCCTTGCTTTCAAGGGCCATCTCCCATGCAACCTGGGTCTCCTCCGCATCACCAGGGCGCAGCATCTGCACGTTCGGAATTGAACGGATGGCGGCAAGAGTTTCGATAGGCTGGTGTGTCGGGCCGTCCTCGCCGACGTAGATTGAATCGTGGGTAAAGACGTATATGTTCGGCAGCTTGCTGAGTGCGGCAACACGCAGGGATGGGCGCAGATAGTCGCTGAACACGAGGAATGTGGCACAGAAGCCTCTGAGACCGCCGTGCAGGTTGATTCCGCTCACCACCTGGCTCATGGCGAATTCGCGGATACCGTATTCAATAGTGCGGCCCTTGCGGTTGGAAGCATTGTAAGTGCCGTCGTCGTTCTTTACTTTTGTCTTGTTCGGACCCTGCAGGTCGGCAGAACCGCCGACAAGCCACTGGTAGCGGTCAGCCATGCAGTTAAGGCTCTTTTCCGAAGCGCTGCGTGTCGCAAGGCTGTCGCCCACCTTGTACTCAGGGGCAGGAGCATCGCCGGTCTGTTTTCCTGACCAGTAAGCGTCCCAAAGCCTTGCAAGTTCAGGGTTCTCTTCCTTCCAGGCGTCGAATTCCTTCTGCCAGTCAGCCTGTGCCTTTGCGAACTCCACACGCTTCTTTGCAAAGTAGTCGTATGCTTCAGGCGCAACATAGAAAGTCTGGTCAACAGGAAGACCCAGTGTCTTCTTTGCCTGTACAATTCCCTCTTCGCCAAGAGGAGCGCCGTGGACATCGGCGGTACCCTGCTTCGGGGCACCCTTACCAATGACAGACTTAAGTATAATCAGAGAAGGCTTTGACTTTTCGTTCTTGGCCATCTGCACAAGGTCGGCAATTTCCTTGAGGTTGTACATTGAACCGCGGAGAACCTGCCAGCCGTATGACTCGTAGCGCTTCTGGATATCGTCGGTAAACGTGATGTCGGTGGAACCGTCGATTGAAATCTTGTTCTCGTCGTAGAAGGCAATCAGTTTGCCAAGCTTGAGGTTGCCCGCAAGCGATGAAGCCTCGGAAGAAACTCCTTCCTCAAGACAGCCTTCGCCGACCAGAGTGTAAGTGTAGTGGTCAACAATAGTGTGGCGGCTTGTGTTGAACCTTGCGGCAAGCATTGACTCAGCAACAGCCATACCCACAGCAACGGCAATTCCCTGTCCAAGAGGGCCGGATGTGCTTTCAACACCGTCAGTCACACCGAATTCAGGATGACCAGGACATTTTGAACCTACCTGGCGGAAGCTCTTGATGTCGTCCATGCTGACTTTGTAACCCGCAATGTGCAGGATAGAATACAGCAGCATGGAGCCGTGTCCAGCAGAAAGCACAAAACGGTCGCGGTCAACCCACTTTGAGTCGGCTGGATTGTGCTTCATTACCTCGCCGTAAAGAATAGCAGCAAGTTCGGCGGCGCCAAGGGGAAGTCCCGGGTGTCCTGAGTTGGCCTTCTGGATTGCGTCCATAGAAAGGCTGCGGATAGAAAGCGCGGTGGCTTCCAGACCTTTAATATCCATTTTTGTCTCCTTAAAATAGAAGTCTTATTATCTTCTTATAAAATTGATATAAATCAACTTTTATAATTTTACACCCAGATGCCTATAAAAGCAAATGGATTTTTTAGAGCCATTTCCTCATCTGTGGGTGGAAATTCTTGCCGTAAGTTCCGCACAGCTTGGTTTTGACGCCAGAAAGAGCCTGAAATCATCGTCCCCAAGAATCCTTGCCAGAGCGGAAAGAACCTGAAGATGAAAATGGTTTGACTGACTCAAAAGGACAAACATCACGAAAACTTTCTGCGAGTCGGGGGAACTCATGCTGACCGGTGTCTTGGGAAAACATACTATGATGCGCTGCTCGTCTTCCCTTGTGAGAAGAGGCTTTCTGGGATGGGGAATGGCAATTCCGTGTCCTACGGCTGTGCTCAGGATTTTTTCACGGTCTGAAAGTTCCTGGAACATGACCTGCCTGGTGCAGCCCTCCGGCATCTGTACGAGTGAAGTCAGGGACTGGTAGATTTCCTGCGGTGTGGTACCCTCTACATCTGTGTAGACTCCCCCGCGCTCAATCAGTGTGCCTAGCTCGAAATTAGAAATCATGTTGTATGCTCCTACTTTTTGTATATGCGGTACTGACCCTTATCAGCGGGAACAGCTCCTAGGACAAAACCTTTTCGGCTTTTGGATGAATCTTTATCACCTTGAACCTTCTGCATCTCTGCTCTTCAACCGCCGCCTCCAGTACCCCGCGGATTTCCTCGAAATTCCACTTCATGCCCTCAAGAGAAAGCATAAGTGAGTCCACTTCGTTTCCAAGATGGCGCAGCTCGTCAGCATCGCAGAGATTCTGTATTATGCGGAGAAGATGACTGTACAGCTGGGTAAGAATCACAAGCTCCTGCTGAGGGACTGCCTTTACGGAATCACCGGTGCAGTCCACCTGGTATACAAGATAATTCACTTTTGAGAACAGTTCAAGGGCTTTTTCGCGGACACGGCCTGCATCCTGGTCGGCAAACCAGTTGTAGGTTCCACGGAAGTAACATTCCCTGTCCGAAAGTTCCTCCACTATGCAGCTTTTTTCCTGCTTCTGGAATACATAGTCTTCAGGATATATGGCCTTGACTAGATCTTCAACAGACTCCTTGCGGTGAAAGAGCATGTTCAGCACATACTGGTCCACAATCTCCGGGGTAAGGGTATATGTAAAGCTTGAGCGAGGATCATTGGGATCCTTTGACGCCATGGAATCAAGGTCATCCCTGTTCCACGGGCCAACTGCCGGAACATCCTGTCCCTTGTGCCAGAGCCGCGTCTCCACACCAAAGTGTTCCACACCCACTTTCTTTGCATAGTGGGTCAGGTATTCTTCTATCGAGCCGCATGCCGGTATGCAGAGTTCTGCAGAATGCTCAAAGAAAATAGAGGCCAGCTGCTCTTCTATGCAGGAATTCGGGCCGACGGAGGCAAAACTTGCCAGAAGGCATGATTCAAGTGTCTGGTACCAGTGGATACGTGCTGAGCCGGTAAAGCCCTGGTTGAACACAAAGTCCCTGTCGTGGACCACGGCTATGTTGATGGAACCCTTGTCCCAGTCGCGCACGCAGCACAGCAGGCGGTCTCCCAGCTGGAATCCGCAGTATTTAATCAGGGGGTCAAGGTCTATTCCGGTGAGTTTTACTGAATTTGGCAGCTCGAATTCCCGGTCAACCATGTCCAGGTCCTTGTTGGCAGGGTCGGACGCTATGTACTGGGGCGCATACTCTTCCCCGTACAGGATGAACATGTCTATGGCCTTGTCGGAGTCAAAAGTACCGGTTCTGTGGGGGAGCTTGTGCATACGGTTGTTGTATGAGCAGTAGAATGTGAGCTGGCTGGATATGATTTCGCTGTCCACAAAGGGAATGCATCTGGAGCCTGGAACAATCACCTTCTGTTCAAATTCCTGGGCGGTGGGACGGATGCTGAACAGTTTGTTCGTGAAGGCTCCCGCCTTGGTCAGGTAGGTTCCGTCCATAAGGGGAAAAACCCAGGATGTGCTTTCCAGATAGTCTATGCAGTCCTGCTTTGAGGCTTTTATCCCCAGACTTGAAAAAAACTTGCTCATGTCGCCGGCGGTGAACCGTGAGTCGTGGGAGCGGAGGAATTTTTCAGTCAGGAGTTTCGAATAGGCATCCATACTTATAAGATAATACAAATTTTAGGAATTGCAAATAGGTTTTGAAAATTTTTTCAAGACGGACGGTCTGTCCGGCACGCAAGTTTGGAATTCTTTTTAACAGACAGATTTCCGTGAAATATGTCCCCATAATGCTACCCCCGGCTGGAAGGGCGCGCAGCGTTGCGGCGTATGCCGCAATGGAGGCGGGGCCGGAACCCTGGAAGACGGGTGCAGGGGTGCTGGTGACGGCCGTTTGCAGCCACTGCATGGGGGTGGATTATGCGGTGTGGTCCTGAAATCAGTAAAATTGATTTCCGTGACTTTATCTTGATAAAAAACAGGTAATTTTATATAGTAGAAAAATGACCAAGAAAATAGTTCCTGTTATTTTTATAATTGTAATTTCAATTTTAGCAGTGATTTTTATACAAAGAAAATACTTTTCAAAGACGGAGGAAAAAATCGCCTCTCCGCGGGTGGTGACCCCGCAAGTGTCCCAGTCCGACTCCAAGGCAACGGGCATGGATACCACTACATCCCATGATGTGGCTGTAACCTCGCTTATACAGCTGAACAGTGACGAAACCCTTATCGGTACAGAAACCCTTGACTTTGACGGCGACGGTTTTGAAGATCAGGTGAATGCCGTAAAAACTTCCTCCGGCCCGACTCTCTTTCTGGTGATCGGTCTGTATAATCCTGAAAAACTGATTTATGAGCGTGTCTCCACAGTGGAAACAGCGGTGACTCAGGTAAAAACCTTCTTATTTACTGGTATGGATTTGACCGGCGACCACAGGACCGCCCTTGTTTACCAGGGATTCACAGACAGCGGAAGTTCCGTGCTCCAGGCCTTTTTTGTAAACAGGAATCCTGACGGTTCTGTGGACCTTCATCAGATTGCAAATCTTGAAAGCGACGGTTCAATCTTTATACAGCAGGTCGACCGCAGCGAGGCATATATACGTTCCCAGGCGGACGGTGAAAGCTTTTCCATCTGGGTGTACTCTTCCGACCTTACCAGACCCAACAGCACTGACCAGATTCATGTGCGCTACAAGTGGGACAAGGCAAGCCAGTCATACATCGAAGCCGAAAGACAGCATGTGACGGGCAGCCGCATAGCCGCAAGGGAGCTTTCTCGCATCCAGGACGGAACTGTGGGAACCTTTGCGGAATTCCTGAACGGTCTCTGGTACAAGACGGAGAACCGTGGGGAAAGGATGTACCTTTCATTTGACTGGGAGGGCAGACAGATTGTCTTTTCCCAGGGAGAAAACCAGGAAGTCTATGACTGGCAGAATTCTTCGGTAAGGCGCAACGGTATGTATATCTCGTCGACAAACCTGGAAATCCAGAACCTGCAGAGGCGCATAGACATCTCCCTGCGCAACGTGGACGAAATCCGCATTTCGCTCCATGAAGACGTGCGTATGCTTATCAACGAACAGTCCGAGTGGAACGGCGACTACAAGAAGATATCTTCTTCGGCAATGTCTGCTGCCAACAATGTGGAAGTGGAGCCTGAAGTCAAGAAATATGTCGAGGACCTTATTGCCGGACCTGAGTGGAAGACCACGGAGGGAACAATCGTGCGCTTTGGAAAGGAACAGTATGTAGCCTTCAACGACACGATGAACGACAACGGTGTGTTCACTGGGATGGACAGCAACGGACTTTCGTTCCTGCAGTTCCGCTCCAACACAGATGAGCCTGTGTTCAGGAGAATGTACCTTGTGTCCTATGCTGCGGGAAAAGACGGCACTCCTGGCGCGGACAAGGAAACAGTGATTCTACAGCCCTATGTGGTGAGCCCTTCCCAGGCATATCCGGCGGAGGAGCGCATGGTGATTCTGAACCGCTACGATCCGGAGAAGGATCCCAAGAACAATGTGGTGGAGCTTGAGTTCAATACCACAGGAAACGGTCCTCAGGTGAAGGTGGAGTCAAGTGCGAACCCCTTTGCAGGCAGATACTTCAGCCCTGACAACGACGGTAACGAGGATGTTCTTTCCCTTAAGCTGGAGTGCGAGTCCAAGGCAAGAATCAAGTCATGGTCCCTTGTTGTGCATGACAGCCGCAGCGACGCTGTGTTCTGGAGAACATCGGGATCCGCCATGTCTCAGGTGAGCGGAAAGCCTTCGCAGTATACGCTTACAGTCAACTGGGACGGCAGGGGACTTGCCGGGCAGACTGTGACTTCCGCAGAGGATTACCCTTATGAATTTACTGTTGTGGACGAAAAGGGGCTTACTTCTACATATTCCTCTGTCATACCGGTTGACGTCATGGTTGCCCGTGAGGCAGGACGTCTCAAGATGCAGATTCCTTCCATTGTATTCCGTGGTGACGCGGCTGACTTCCGCCTTGTGGGGGACCTTGAGGAGGACGGTTCGCTTGTCATTCGTTCATCTCTCAGCAGGGAACAGAAGGCAAACAATGAGCGTATTCTTGCGCGTGTTGCACAGATTCTGACCAAGTTCAGCTCTTACAAGGTAACGATTGTCGGTCATGCAAACCCTATGAGCCAGTACACTGGTATCGAGATGAACAATCCTGAGGAAATCAAGGACGGTGTCTGGGGTAGGGCGCTTATTCCGCTCAGCAAGGAACGTGCCCAGTATGTCAAGGACTGGCTGGTGCGTGAAGGCGGCATCAGTGCGGGACGCCTTTCTGTTGAAGGAAAGGGTGGCCTTGAGACAATCGTTGACAAAAACGACCTTGTGAACCGTTGGCGCAACAGACGCGTGGAATTCATACTGGAGAGGTAGGTGCTGGAAAGCTGAGCTCCTGAGCTGGCTACGCCCGATTGTAGGGGCCGCCGGAGGCGGTTGCAGAGCCGGAGGCGACGCAATGGAGGGGCTGGGCCCCCGGAACCCCGGAAAGCGGGGAATGCGGTTTTGAGGACAGCCGGTTTCAGACAAGAATTCTTTCTCCTGCGAACAGTTCCGTCCATAGCATTAAATCAAACTGCGTGCTATAATCTAGGCATGAATATTTCTTTTAATCCACAGACAAAAGTTTTTTCACTGGAAACGGAAAATTCCGGTTATTACATAGGGATTGTTGACGACGAACAGTTTGTCTCTCACATTCATTTTGGAAAGAAGCTGGGAAACGGCGACGAGCTTACGCATCTGCTGCGTATTCACGAACATCCAAGGCTGCCTGGCGTAAACAACCGCGACCGTCTTGCAATTTATGACTCCCTGCGCTGGGAATATCCGACCGGCGGTGTTGGTGACTTTAGGGAATCATGCCTTGACGTGAAGAATGAGCTTGGTCAGTCTGCCTGCTCGCTGCATTATGAGGGATACGGGATTATCCGTGGTAAGCCTTTGCTTGAGGGGCTTCCTTGTCTTTGGAGTTCAGAAGGCTCTGATGCCGCTGGCGGGACAGGCTCCACTGACGCCATGACCCTGGTGCTTACACTCCGCGATGATGTCCTTGGCCTTGAGGTCAAGCTGAATTATTCTCTGTTTGCCGGAATCGATGCGGTGGTGCGTTCTGCATGCATCACAAACTGTTCTGGCGTCCCCCTCACGCTTACCAAAGCATTGTCTGCCTGCCTGGACATGGACAATGACGGCTTTGACTTTATCTCGCTGCACGGAGCCTGGGCTAGAGAACGCCATATTGACCGCAGCCCCCTCTTCCACGGAAAGATGAGTGTCTCTTCCACGCGCGGAGAGACAAGCCACCAGCACAACAACTTTGCGGCTGTGGTTGGACGGAACACTGACTGGAACTGCGGCGATGCTTACGGCATGTCCCTGGTGTACAGCGGAAACTTTATCACACAGGCCCAGGTTGACCAGTATGACAGTGTGCGTGCGGTGACCGGAATAAACCCTGAACACTTTGAGTGGGTGCTTGCAGCCGGAGAATCCTTTGTCACGCCGGAAGCGGTGCTTGTCTATTCCCCGGAAGGCCTTAACGGAATGAGCCGGAACTTCCACAACCTGTGGAGGGAACACCTGATACGCAGCAGGTATGCAGGAAAGATGAGACCTGTGCTGATAAACAACTGGGAAGCCACTTACTTTGACTTTGACACTGAAAAACTGCTCGGCATAGCGCGTGAGGCACATGAGCGCGGCATAGAGATGCTTGTGATGGACGACGGATGGTTTGGAAAGCGCAGCAACGACGAGTCTTCGCTGGGTGACTGGCAGGTGAACGAAGAAAAACTCAAAGGGGGTCTTCCGCATCTTGTGCAGGAAGTGAACCGCATCGGTATGAAGTTCGGCATCTGGTTCGAGCCGGAGATGATTTCGCCCGACAGCGACTTGTACCGCAGCCACCCTGACTGGGCTCTCGGCGTAAAGGACAGGACCAGGACAATGAGCCGCTGCCAGTATGTGCTGGATCTTACCAGAAAGGACGTGTGCGACTACGTTTACGACTCTGTGGCAAAGATACTTCATTCTGCAAACATTGAATACGTAAAGTGGGACATGAACCGGCAGCTCACCGATGCAGGAAGCGTGATTCTTGGCGCGGAGCATTCAGGCGAACTCTTCCACCGCTACGTGCTTGCGGTCTATGCCCTGCAGGAGCGTCTGGTAAAAGAATTCCCCGATCTGCTTCTGGAAAACTGTTCCGGAGGAGGCGGGCGCTTTGACCCGGGAATGCTTTACTACAGTCCCCAGATTTGGTGCAGCGACAATACTGACTCAATAGAACGTCTTGCAATTCAGGAAGGAACAGCGCTTGTGTACCCGCTTTCCGCAATGGGCGCACATGTGAGCGTCTGTCCAAACCACACAGTCGGCCGTACCACACCATTCCGCACAAGAGGCTTTGTCGCACTCTCCGGGACATTCGGCTACGAACTGGACGTAACAAAGCTTAGCCCGGAAGAAAAAGCCCTTATCCCCGAACAGATAGCCATGTACAAGAAATTCAGCCTGCTTGTGCAGAACGGCGATTACTGGCGCCTTGAATCCTACGCGCACGGGGACTGGCAGTACGGCTCCCAGGGGACAAGCCAGAACCGTGACCGCGATGCCTGGCAGGTAGTTTCCAAGAATAAAAGCGAATCCCTTGTCACAGTGGTGCAGGTGCTGAACCATGCGTCAGTGCGTTCCAAGCGGCTTGTGCTCAAAGGCCTTATGCCGGGGGCAGCCTACACCGTGAGCATGGAGGACAGCACTGGAACAAAGACCGGCCTGGGTATCTGGACAGCGGAAACACTTGAGAACTGGGGTCTTGTTGTACCGCATCTGTGGGGAGACTTTGCCTCTGCCGTCATCCACTTGAAGCGGGTTTGAAACAGACTGGAACAAATGTGCAGAGACCTTGCAATCTTGTAAAAATGCGTTATACTAATGGGTATGGAAGCATCGTTTCTCAATCCGTTCCTCAGCGCATGTGAGGAAGCATTCGTAACAATGTTCAGTATAGTTCCCGAGCACAAGAAACCGTTCCTGCTCGATCTGATTG
>CAMNHD010000040.1 GCA_946538875.1 uncultured Treponema sp. | reverse complement strand
TCCAGATTGTTTTCTGGACGGAGGAGTGTGGGCGTGCATGTTGTGGACGGTGTTCTTTTGTGTGCCCCTGTGGAACGGTATGCGGGTCTGGTTTTTTGTGGAAAAGGGGATGGACTTGTGGCAAGGGTTGCCGCTTCCCAGACGGATGCGGAGCTTGGGGGTGCCAGGTATGCCTTTGGTGCTTTTTACTGCATTCTCAAAGATTCTGTTCCTGTGGACGGTTTTAGGGTTTTGTATGACTCCAGGACTGCGGCGGGTGTTGCGGAGGATGGTTCTGTCCTTTACCTGCTTGCTGCGGAGGGTGAGAAGAGGAACAAAAGTGCGGGGCTTTCCTACAGGGAATGTGCGGAAATCTTTTTGTCGCTGGGGTGTACTGAGGCCCTTGAGTTTGACGGCGGCAGTTCCACAAGTCTTTGTGTTGACGGAAAATCGGTGCTTTCGTACCGGAATATGGTGAAACCCGGCACTTTGTTCGGCTTTGAGGCGGCTCTGGGACGGAATGACGACTAGCCCCGATTGTAAGGGGCCGGCCTGCGTGCAGGACGGGTTGCGCAGGAAGCGTGCGACCGGAGCAAGAACCCTGGAAAGCGGGGAATGCGGTGCGGTTGACCGCCGTTTGGAGCAGATGCATTCCTTGTATGCGGTGCGGTGTGCTCCGTACCGGGAAATCATGCCTTGAAAACCTTCTAAAGGATGTCTTTTTGATGACGATATCTAAAGAAGGGGAATTAAAAATGGATTGTTCTATCAACCTTCTTGGGAAAAAATACAGGCCTTACCTTGAGGCTGTGGTCAACTGCATGAATTTTATGGCTTCCATGAAAAATGCTGGCAGTGAGCCTCCTACATACCAGCTTACCTACGAGATGGCCCGGAATTATTACTATTACAACATTCTTACTGACGAGCAGAAACGCTTTCTTGAACAGTCTCCGGAAACCCGGGAATTCCTTGCCTTTTCCCGCCATATCAACAACTGTTTCTTTGATTCGCTTTCCGAGGAATCCAAGTTCAAGCTTGAGACAAGTCTCTGGGCCTAGGTGTCGACACCCGTGCCGTAAACTGTTATAATGTCAGAATGATTAATGACATTAAGGCAGTCGCGTTTGATATTGACGGAACTTTTTACCCGGACTGGAGATTGTATGTCCGGATTATTCCTTATGTGATAAAGAATTTACGCTTTTACTACAATTTCAGCAAGGTGCGCAGGGTCCTGCACAGGACGGCTCCGCTTGCGGATTTCTATGAATACCAGGCTCGTCTCTTTGCAGAGCGTACAGGCTACACTGTTGAGGATGCCAAGGATATCATCAACAGGATTTCTTACGAGGGGCTTAAGCCTTATTTTCAGAAGATAAAGCCATATCCAAATGTTTATGATACCATTGTTGCGTTGAAGACTGCGGGGTATAAGATTGCGCTTCTTTCCGACTTTCCCCCGGAGCAGAAGGGAAGGGTGTGGGGCATCCGTTCGCTGTGCGATGTATGCATCGGTTCGGAGGAGTCTGGGGCGCTCAAGCCTTCGCTGTATCCCTTTGGTATCCTTCAGAAGAAGCTCGGGGTTCCTGCGGAGCAGATTCTTTATGTGGGCAACAGTGTAAAATATGATGTGCGCGGCGCAAACAATGCCGGGATGAAGTCTGCCTATCTTCTCAAGGGGTGGCGCAAGTGGTTCAACGTTCCCTTGAAAGAGGCTTATATTTCGTTCAGAAACTATCGCCAGCTGCGTAATCTTGTGCTACAATAGAAAATAAGTTATAATGGAAGTGCCGTGCATTCTTTTTGCGGGGATGCCGGTGACTTTTTATAGGGTGGGAAAAAAAGTGTACGTGCCTATTATTGTGTCGGTCTTAATATCGGCTGTTATTGCATTTATTATTAGTCAAATAAATAAAAACCAGAACGCCATGAATATTGTCAGGCAGTATGCTGACAAGAGAATCAAGGAGTTTGACCAGTACTTCAAGAAGCAGTACGACAACCTTGAGCTTTTGAACACTGACCTTGTGGCAAAGGACTCCGAGGCAAAGGCGGCGGTAAAGCGTCTTGACCTTCAGATTGAACGCTTTGACGATGTGATGAACCGCCTCAAGGAGCCTATCGACCAGGTTAATGCTCTTACTGCCCAGGCTGATTCCTACGACCGGTCGCTGCAGGAGCTTATGAATATGACTGCGGCGGTTGAGGAGAACCTTGAGCGTGTCAAGCAGGAGGCCGGGATTGTTGACGAACTTAATGAAGGAATTGACCAGGAGCGTAAGCGGGTTGCTTCCCTTGAACACCAGATAAAGGATCTTGTGCAGAAGTTCTCCGAGGCAAACAGGGAAAGTCTTAGGGAAGTGGGGGCGGATCTTCTTGACAAATACGAGGACAGGGCCAGCAGTGTGGAGGAGAATACCCGCCACGCAATGGAAGAAAGCACCAATATCATGAACCGCATTGCCAGCGATATCCGTGCCAGTTACGAGGCTGCCGAGGAACGTGCCCAGCATCTTGAGGAAACGGCATTCAAGCAGCTCCAGACCCGCTCGGATGAACGCAAGGCCCAGGCTCTCAAGGAAGTTGAGATTCAGATAAAGCAGCTTCAGGCTCTTATGGATTCCCAGATTCAGGCTGCCCAGGAACAGATTAATGAACAGTCAAGCAACTTCAGCGCATCTATTGACGGACAGCGCCGTGCTTTGGAAAAGGAATTTGCCCAGCGCTTTGACGAGATAAACTCTGCGTTCACAGAACGTTCTGATTCTCTTTCCCAGAATCTTAACAGCCGCATTGACGGTATCGAGACTCAGGTAAACGACCGCACTGATGCTCTGGATCAGGACTGCACCAGCCGCATGAGCCAGATTGAGGATTCTGTGAATGAAAGAATGGAGATGGTTGCGGCTTCTCTTGAGGAACGTACCAATGCCATTGAGAATTCTGTCTATGACACTACTGACTCCCTGCGCAATGTGCTTGATGCCAAGTTAAACGAGCTTGAGGACAGTATTAACAGTCAGACCGAGGATCTGAGCGCAAGTGTTGAACTCAAGATTCAGAATACTGAGAACTATGTAAGTGAAATAACCGGGCGCCTTTCTTCTGATGTTGAGCAGCGCACTGAGACTTTGCAGGAAGCCCTCAACCAGAACCTTGAGCAGCTTGAACAGAATGTCACCGGTAAGACTTCTGCCCTTGAGCAGAATCTGTCCAGCCTTGAGTCAAGGCTTACTGAGCGTGTGAGCGGTCTTAACGGCAGCCTTGACTCCGGCATTGCGGCTCTTACGGAGCGTGTGGACTCCGAATTGAGCGGAATGAACGGTTCTTTGGATTCAAGTATTGCGGGTCTCAGGGACCGTGTCGAGTCGGAGCTTGCCGGGATGAATGGTTCACTTGAGTCCGGCATTGCGGAGTTCAGGGAACGCATGGAGTCTGTGCTTGACGGAATGGGAGGCACTTTGGATTCTGGTATTGCCGGTATGAGCGGACGGATTGAGGCTGAACTTACCGGTTTGAACGAGCGTCTTGAAAGCAGCGTGGAAAGCATGGATGGACAGCTTGAACAGAAGGTCGGTGGTCTTGACCAGAAACTTGACGCCCAAATTCAAGGTCTTGACGGAAAGCTTGAGTCCAGCATCGGCGGTCTGACCGAGCGTCTTGAGACCAGCGTGGATTCTTTGAGCGGACGCCTTGAAACAAGTGTGAACAGCTTTAATGACAGCCTTGATACTGGTATTGCCCAGCTTCAGGACCGTATGGATACAAATATTGCTTCGCTGCGTGAACGCGTGGATTCTGAACTCGGCGGCATGGAGAACACTCTTGACACCAGCATCAGCGGTATGCAGGAGCGCATGGATACAAGTGTCTCTGAACTGAAGATGCATGTTGACCAGAGTGTAAGCGGTCTGAATGAAAATGTTGATTCCGTGGTTGAGTCTCTTACCGCCAAGGTCCGCGATGGTATCGGCGGTGTCAACACTGACTTTGAGTCCAGTATCCGCAGTCTCAGCGACAGGATTCAGGCTTTTGAAGGACAGCTCAGTTCCCGTGTTGACGGTGACGAGAAATCCCTTTCCGAACGTGTTGAATCATTTGTCCGCGAAATCAGCTCAAAGGTTGATTCCTATGAAGATAGCATGAATGGAAACATTGACTCCTTTGTTGACCGGGTCAATTCAAAGCTGGAAGGTGATATTGCCGGTCTGGAAAAACAGATTGACTCTTCCGTGGAAGATGTGAATGTCAAGCTTGAGTCTTCTGTGGACAGTCTTGCTTCCCGTATGGACGAGCGTCTTGGTGAACTTGATGATTCTGTGCATGAGCAGACGGATACTGTGACTTCCAGACTCAAGGAATTTATTGACGGAGTCAGTTCTGCAATGGGAAGCAATGCCCAAGGTATCAAGGAGGCCTTCCAGCGTTCGCTTGATGAACTGTCTGTCTCTGTGGACAATCGTGTTGCCGAGCTTAGGGAAAGTGTCGAGCAGCGCACTGGTGACTTTGAAGAGAATGTGAGCCGCACTGTGGGCGAGTTGAATTCATCTGTTGACAACAGGCGTGCTGATATTGAGGCAGACTTTGACGATGTGCTTCAGTCTATCCGCAATGAGCTTGCCGAAAAAGCCAGGGGGCTTGAGCAGGAACTTAACGAAAGGACTGCCAATCTCACCGTTTCTCTTGATACAAAGACTCAGGCCCTTGACGATGACATCAAGTCCCGGACTGATGACCTTCAGGCCGAACTTGAACGCCGCACTTTGGACCTGCAGAATCACTACAATGAACGTGCCGAAACTATTGAAAACAATGTGAGCGCCCGCACCGAGACTCTTGAGGAGCATGTCAACAAAAAGACTGAGGATCTTGAGAATTATGTTGCGACCAGGACAGCTAGTGTTGAAAGCACTTTCAAGCAGCGTACTTCCACCCTCAGCGACAAGTTTGCGGAGAAGGTGGCAGCCCTGGATGCCGATATCAAGAAGCGTACCGGCGACCTTGCGGACCTGCTTGCCGACAGAACAAGCACAATAGAAGGAAATATCAAACAGAAGGCTTCCGCACTTCACGAAACATTTGCCAAGCATATCGGTTCGCTTGAAACAGAAATCAAGCAGAAGACCAGCGATATGAACAGCCGTTCCAATGCAATCCATAAGGATGCTGACCGCCGTGCCGGAGAACTTGAGGATGCAGTTACCAAGCGTCTTAACGAACTGACTAAGTCTGTGGAGGAAAAGACTTCGGCTGCAATCGCAAAGTACCGGACTTCCACTCAGGATTACGACTCTGAGGTTGAGACCCGCACCCGTGAGCTGTACGATGCACTTCTTTCAAAGACAAATTCTCTTGCGGATCAGATCAAGGACAAGTCAGGTGTCCTGGAACAGTCTATATCGCAGAAGATTGAGGGTATGATTCAGGAGGTCCGTGAAAGAGCAGATGCTGCAATCGAGCAGTATGCCGCAACCACTGGTACTTATACCCAGGACATCGAGACCCGTACTGCCGAACTCCGCTCTGCATTGGAGGAACGCACTACTGTTCTTGAGCAGCAGATTAAGGATACGTCGAACGGTCTTGAGGCACAGGTTATGCAGAATCTTGAGAACATGACTTCTGATGTTCAGGAAAAGACTGATGCAGCGATTTCTCACTATACTGCCTTGAGCGAAGGCTATACCAAGCAGCTTGAGGGGCGCTCTGAAGAAATCCAGAGCGAACTTGAGAAGCGCAGTGCCGAACTTGAGCAGGAAATACAGGACCGCACTGGTAAGTTGAGCGCGACCTTGGAAGAACGCCTGGCAATTCTTGAAGAAAACATCAATGAAAAAGCCAGCGGCATGGAACAGGTTGTGGCTGACAAGACTGATTCACTTGAGCAGAATGTTGACGAGCGTATTCAGTCTATCGCCCAGACTCTTGGTCAGAGGGCAACGGAACTTGAGAATTCTCTCAGCGAACAGATTAATACCTTGGACAGTCGGCTTGAGCTTGTGGAACAGAATACTTCCGGCAAGGTTGAGGAGCTTACTGTAAGCCTGGAAGAACGCACTGCTGAACTTGAGGAAGCCTTCCGCACAAAGACCAGCTCACTTGAAGACGATGTTACTGAACGCACTGATCTTATGACTCAGAAAGTGAACGAAAAGCTTCTGCCTCTCGAAAAGATTATCAATGAGCAGTCTCAGACAATAATCGATTCTGTTCTTGGTAAGACAACTTCGCTTGAAAAGTCTCTTACTGAAAAGACAGATGCCTTTGAGCAGGAACTTTATTCGCGTACCCTGTCGCTTGAACAGGCAATCAAGAGCCGGACTGACAATCTGCGTACTGATTTGGACAGCCGCACACAGTCACTGCAGGACGATATGAACGAAAAGCTTGAGGCTCTTCAGTTCACTGTGGACAGCCGCACAGATTCAATGCAGGAAGAAACTAATTCCAAGCTGGATTCTGCTGTCGAAGACTTGACTGCGCGCACTGGTGCAATTGAACAGGATGTTGTCAAGAAGACTGAAAGCCTTGCACATCAGCTTTTTGAGCGCACCGAAATTCTTGAGAAGGAACTCAATGAAAAAACTGACGCTCTCCAGGTTTCTGTTGACGAACTTACGGCAAATATCACTGGCAGCGTGAACTCAAAGGCCAACCATCTTGAGGATGCTGTGACACAGCTTGTCTCTGCCCTTGAGACTTCCGTTAATGAAAAGACGGCCAATCTTACTGTTGCCGTCCATGAGCGCGCCAAAAATCTTAATGACGAAGTCAATTCTCAGATAGAAGCGCTCAGGCAGATGGTTGCGGAAAAGACCAGTGCCATGGAAAATGATGCCGACAGCCGTACTGCTGCGGTTGACCAGGCAATCAAGGAACGCATGGCCGCTGTTGAAAATGAGTATTCCTCAAAGTTCTCAAACCTTTCGAAAATGTATTCAGACAAGACTGCAAGCATTGTCAAAGGTATCAAAGTCAATTCAGGGAACTTGGAGAAAGGACTCAAGGAAAAACTGGAGCTTCTCACAAAATCAATCAAGGAACGCTCTTCCTCTCTTGACGAGGAACTTGCGGAAACAACTGCAGGGCTTGAACAGCGTGCACAGGAACGTATTTCTGCGATGGAGAACCGTGTTCAGGAACTTATTGCCCAGATGGACCAGTCTGTGTCACAGAAGACGGATTCACTTGTTGAGACTGTAAGGGGAATCACTGACAATCTTAATCTTGACATCACCGGCAGAACGAATGCTCTTGTGCAGGATTTGACTTCAAGGACTGATGGTCTTGAGCAGAGCATCAACGAACGCACTGCTGCCCTTGAGGATATTCTGAATGACAAGACAAGTTCTCTTGCTGCTGACTTTGAGAATACTACTGATGCCATCCGCATCAAATTTGAAAGCCAGGCTGAGTCGCTGCAGGAAGATGTCGACACAAAGACTTCTTCTATTCAGGAACAGCTTGATACCCGCACTTCTGCAATTCAGGAGCAGCTTGACACGCTGACTGGCGAGCTAAGGGACAATGTTGAGAATCTGAGTACCGAACTGCATGAACAGTTTGAAAGCCGCAGCGGCACCCTCCGTGGTGACATGGAGCAGCGTACCAATGACCTTGAGGAATTGCTTGAGCGTATTACCGGTGAACTTAGGGATAAGGTGGAAAACCGCACTTCTGAGATTCAGGAAGAACTTGATTCCCGTACGGGTGTCCTTGCGGAGAATGTTGATGGCAGGACTTCCGAAATAAGCGAAAAGCTTGACAATTTGACGTCTGAACTTTCTGACAGGGTTGAGGAGCGTACTTCTGCAATTCAGGAGCAGCTTGAGACTTTGACCGGCGAACTTTCTGATAAAGTTGAGTCCCGTACTTCTGAGATTCAGGAACAGCTTGACAGCCGCACCGGAGCTCTGCAGAACAATGTGGAGAGCAGGACTGCCGATATTCAGGGGTTACTTGAGCGTCTTGTTGCTGAACTCAACGAAAGCCTTGAAAGCCGCACCGGCGAGATACAGGAAGAGCTGGAAAGCCGCACTGGAACTTTGCAGAAAAATGTGAACAACCGCACCGGCGAGATTCAGGAACAGCTTGATTCAATTACTGAGTCTCTGCAGAATGAAGTCCAGACCCGAACTAGTTCACTTAGCGATCAACTTGAGTCGACCACCCGGAGCATACAGTCTGACATCCAGGAAAGAACAGGAAATCTTAGGGCACAGGTGGAAGATCTTACCAGTTCAATCCACAATGGCTTCCTTGAGCGCACTGATTCAATCCAGACTGAATTCAATCAGCGCAATGACGAACTCCAGACAAAACTCAACGAACTCACTCATACCCTAAAGGGACTGTTCACCGACCGTGCCGGTGTGCTTCAGCAGATGCTGGACGAGCGTACTGGTGTGATCGAAACTCAGGTCACGGAAAGAACTGACTCAATTCAGTCTGACCTTGAAAAACGGACTGCCGCCCTGCAGAATGAACTTGAGCAGAGAACCCAGAATCTTCTGCGTGCTGTTGAAGAGACAAATACCGATGTCTCAACTTCAATCAACGAGCGCGTGGTCAAGATTACCGGCGACCTGGAGCAGAAGGTTTCAGAGCTTGATAATTTTGTAAAGGAAAAGACTGAGTCTCTTGAAGTAGAGACAAATGCCCGTGTTGAGAATCTGCGTTCCGACCTCATGGTTACTCTTGATGAAGCCCAGGAAACGACAAGGCTTCTCAGTTCTCAGACTCAGGACAATACTCAGAAGCTTTCTGAGCTGGAGAGCAACTTTGACCGCAGGGCCGGGGATGTTCAGACCAGATACGACAATCTCTTTGAAGAAGCGTTCAAACAGGCTGACCAGAAGGAAAGTTCCGCTTATGAGCGTTATCACCAGTTGAGCATTGCCCACCTTGACAAATATAAGTCCGAGCTGCAGGAATATGTCACCAATATGCAGAAGAATATTTCTTCGTCATTGTCTGATGTGCAGCAGCAGGCCAATACAATCCGCGCACAGGTTGAAAAGGCTATTGCCAATGTCAAGAATATGTATGACAAGTCATTGTCCGAGTCTCAGGTTACAGCCCAGCGCATCAACCAGGAGACTTCACAGGTTGCCAAGAAACTTGCCGACTATGATACGGAGCTTAAGAACAAGCTCACATACTTTGACACAACCCTTGCAAATTCCATGAAGGTTATTGCCGATGATTACGACCAGAAGCAGACACGTTTCCTTGGTGTGCTTGATGCCCAGCTTGAAAAGTACAAGAAGGACATGGAATACCGCATTGGCAAACTGACTACCACTGGTGCCGATATTGACAAGCTTGAGGATACTTTGAGAAAGCTTATGGAACAGTCTGAGCGTTCTGTGCTCAGTGACTTTGAAAAATTCACAGGCTCAATCTCAAAGAATCACCGCGAGTTCGAAACTTCGCTCAAGGCCAGAAGTGACAAGATGAAGGAAGAAATTTCTGCCCTTGAAAAGAAGAATTTAAAG
>CAMNHD010000039.1 GCA_946538875.1 uncultured Treponema sp. | reverse complement strand
GATGAGCAAGCTTAGCGAAACATGGGCAGATGTATCCGCAACACAGGCAAACGGTGCCGTCAAGATGAGCACTGCTTCTTCCACAATCAGCATAACTGGCTAAAAAAGGCGGTAATATTATGGAAGAAAATTTGTCACAGGAAGAATTCCTTGAGCGCGTGGCCATTCTAAAAAGATTCAGGACTCTGCTTGAACAGCAGCGCACAAAGTTCCGCGAATACCTGCAGGTGCTTGAGGCTCAGGAAAAGAAGATTTCAGAAGAAAATGCGGAAGTTCTGCTCAACCAGACAAAGCTCGGGGAACAGATAATGCACAGCATAGGCTCCCTGCAGAAGGTGATTGTGCCGATGCAGGACTTGTACACAAAGTCAAAGGCGGCAACTTACAACCCGCAGGATGCTGTTCCAATAGAAAAGCTCCAGTATGACCTTACTGTACTCCAGTCCAAGGTGCAGGCCCAGAATCTGCGGAACCAACAGCTTCTCAGGACCCACATGCAGGACATCCAGCAGGCACTTGGCACCATGCACAATCCTTACCGCTCCAGGCAGTCAATCTATGCAGAAGACGGGGCAGCAGGTTCCATGATTCAGGTGGAAGCGTAGGCCAGGGAAATCTCTTTAAGCCTACTTTCCTTCGGAAGTATCCCATTCCACAGGTATCCGTCTGTGCTCAATGTCCGGAATCCGCAGAAAAGTCAGACAACTTGCAACATGTATAGTAATACCGCGTTTGCTTGAAACATATCCGACGATAGGATCTCCAGGTTTCGGATCGCAGCACTTTGCCATGGTCACAAGGAAGTTTGTCGTGTTTTCAATCCTTATGCGGCCGGTGTAATTAGTCTGGGCACGGCGGGCCTTTTTAGTTCTGCCTTCCGCCGCCCGCTGTTCAGCCACTTCCTTGGAATGCAGGGTATTAGCCGCAATACCAGCCTCACGCTTTGCCAAAGCCTCCTTGTCAATAAAGGTCGGGTCATTGGCAACGAGATAGGAGTGAATCTTCTGGCGGGCTTTTGTTGTATGCACTTCCTTAAGCTGGTTCTGGGTCGGATGCGCCTGTGGATTAGTCAGAATCTCAACAATCTGGGTATTCTTGAGCGGGGCAGTCAGCGGAATGATTTTTCCGTCAGCCTTTGCACCAACAATCTTTTCCCCAACCGCAGAGTGGATCGCATAGGCAAAGTCTATGGCATTTGAACCGGCAGGCAGCTCCTTTACGTCGCCCTTCGGGGTAAAGACATAGATGCTGTCACCCAGAAGTTCGCTCTTGAGTTCAGAAAAGAAATTCTCATCAGAAAGATGCTCATCCCTCAACTCACGCAGCTGGTTGATTATGCTTAAATCCTGGGCGCGTACCAGATCCTTGTTGGTTCCCTTCTTGTAAAGCCAGTGAGAGGCAACCCCATGCTCCGCCACATTGTGCATCTGCTGAGTCCTGATCTGAATCTCCAGCGGCTTTCCTTCACAGATGACCGTAGTGTGCAGAGACTGGTAACCGTTGGCCTTTGGCATTGCGATATAATCCTTGAACCTGCCCTCCATCGGTTTCCACAGACCGTGGACAATTCCTATAAGCGTGTAGCATTCCGCATTTGTGGAGCAGATTACCCTGAGAGCAAGCAGGTCAAAGAGTTCACCAGGCTCCTTGTTACGCTTGCGCATTTTCTGGTAAATAGAGTAGAAATGCTTGGCACGGCTGGAGATAGAAACCCTGATTCCGGTCTTTTCAGCCGCAGAATAAATCTTTTTCACAGCATGCTCAAGGTAGTCCTGCCTTTCATTCTTTTTCTGCGAGACAATCGCCTTTATCTGCTGGAAGGCCTCAGGATTTGAGTATTTCAGGCTCAGGTCCTCCATTTCGTTCTTCACATCGTTCATACCAAGACGGCTGGCAAGTGGAGCCCATACATCAATCACTTCCTTGGCAACAGCACGCTGAGCGTCGGGACTGACCGACTTAAGGTTCCGCATACGGTCCAGACGGTCGGCCAACTTGACGAGAATCACGCGGATATCGTCCACCATTGCGAAAAGCATCTTACGGATTGAATCCGACTGCTGCATGGAATTGCTTTCTATCTTCATTCCGGTAATCTTTGCTGTACCGGTACAGATTTTGGCAACATCGCGGCCGAACTCAGACTCAATCTGTTCAAGGTAGGAATAGTCAACCTCAAGCAGATTATGGAAGAGACCAGCTATGATTGTATCAGGGCCAAGATGACTCTGTGCAAGCACACAAGCCACACGCATGGGGTGCAGGTAATACGGAAGGCCGCACTTCCGGGTAAGTTTTCCAGTCCGCTCAATCAGAAAAGCCCAGGCCCTGCGGATTTTCTCCTGGTCGGGTCCTTCATACTGGTCGCGGTAAATCTTAAAAAAAGTATCTATGAGTTCATCAGGATCAGTGATGCTTGTGTTCGTCTCAAAGGTTTCCGTCTTCATCAGAACCTCCTTTTATTTTGGAACGGACCAAAGTGCCGTCAACAATACTCCGGCATGTATACAGAACACAGGGATGACCATCGCAGCACCAGCGGTAGACTTCCCCGGTCTTGGGATTCACCAGCATGTAGTCGGACCTGTCCAGTTTCTCACACACAGTGGCAGGAGAAACAAGTTCCAGCTCCGACTCTTCGTCAAGCATGTTCAGGGCAGTAAGCGGATACATCTTCCAGCCGTCATGCCTGGTCACAGGCGGCAGATAACGGTCAGGCTGATTCTTCACCCTCTCGTCATAAGCCTTCTTTGCCTGGGGAACAAGGGACTCGTACTCCATGCGGCGGTGTTCGGAAAGACGCCCGGCAAAGGCAAAGACCTGTTCTTCTTCCTGTTCGCTGAGAGCCGGTCCCAGTTCGGCCGAAAGCTCATAAGGACTTTTGCTTTCTCCGCTGACAGTCTGATCCGCCTCTGTGCGGCTGTAATAAAAACCTGTTGAAAAAGGCCTGTGGCTCACCTTGTACAGTTCGTCAACAAAAGGCTTGGCCTCCTGAGCAGATATTTTTCCGTCAAGAGCATCAAGGGCCTTGCGGTAAGCCCGGGTAATCATGGCCACATAGTAGACACTTTTCATCCGGCCCTCAATCTTAAGCGAATCCACGCCGGCTTTCTTAAGGTCGGCAAGATGGTCCACCATGCACAAATCCTTGGACGAAAGGATTGCAGTAAAGTCGTCACCTTCGTAGACCGGAAAGTATTCGTCAGGACGCTTGTGTTCGCGCAGGGCAAGGGTACCGCTTTGGGCAAGGGCACGCACTTCCTGTGAGTAGGGGCTTGCAGGAGAGTCATCTTTCTTGCAGGAAGCGCCGCCCTCAGCCATAAGGTCATACTCCCACCTGCATGTATGGGAACAGAAGCCCTCCTGAGCAGACCGTCCGTTAAGATAGGCACTCATAAGGCAACGGCCCGCATAAGCAATGCACATAGCACCATGCACAAAGCATTCAATCTCCATGTCAGGAACAGCATCCTTAATCTCGGCAATCTCAGCCAGAGACGCCTCCCTGCCCATAACAACACGGCTGAACCCAAGCGACCGGTACATCTTCACCGCCTCACGGTTCATGCAGCTTGCCTGCGTAGACAGATGCAGCTCCGCTTCCGGGAATTCCTTCTGCAGAAGAGGCACAATGCCCAGGTCCTGCACAATAAAAGCATCAATAGGATACTGCTTGAAGTAAGGAATATTCTGAATCAGACGGTCAATCTCGTGATTGTGGAACGAAATGTTCAGGGCACAATGCAGCCGCTTTCCCGGAAAGGCATTCTTCAAGTCAACGACACGCCTGTACTCATCCTGATAAAAATTATCAGCCTTGACCCTGAGAGAAAAATTCTTCAATCCGATATAAGCGGCATCTGCTCCGTAAGTGTAACAGTAACGCAGCTTGTCAACATTTCCGGCAGGAGAAAGCAGTTCCATAACACCCCCAAAAAGCCTGGTACCCCCAAGCAATCACCGCTACAGGTTCCCGATATTGTTTTTCTTCAGGACACGTTCCCTGAGCTTCCTTTCTTCTTCAGTCTCCCCTTCACGCTCTGAAAGGTAAGACGCAACCTTTTCCACCGCCAGATGGGACTCCGGAAGAAATTCATCCGCCATCTGGAACAGATACATCATGTCAGGCCAAACATCAAGAATACAGTCGATTCCGGCACGGTCAAGCAGAGAGTCAAGCTCCTTGGCCTGTTCCAAAAGAATCTCCTTTCCGCCCAGCTGAATGTAAACAGGAGGAAAGCCCTCAAAGTCTTCAACAGAAGCCTTAAGCGGAGAAACAAGCGGATTGGAAAGATTCGCCGCATAGGTGTACATGTCAGCCGCCCGGTGCATACACTCACCGCTCAGCACTTCGTCAGACACATGCCGCCGGGCAATCAGAGAACACTCAGAGGTGATGTCGAGCCAGGGGGAAAACAAAACCATATTCGTTATAGTGGACCGGTACTTCTTGTTGATCTTGAACATAAGAGCCATTGCAAGACTGGCACCGCTGCCATCCGCCGCAATGATAATCTGGGCATGATGCACAGAACCGCCGCCCACCGCAGCCCGTTCAAGCTGGGCCGCAACCTCTTCCTCCGAGTAGAGCACCCTGAACACAGAAACAAGGTCGTCAATAGAAGCAGGAAACGGATGAGTAGGAGCAAGACGGAAATCAGGAACAACCACACGGCAGGCACTCGCATTCCCAAGAGACGCACAGAAATTGCGCCAAGACTTTTTAGTGCCCCCCACAAAAGAACCGCCATGGATGTAAAGAATCACCTTGCGCGAAGCATAAATCTCAGGTATAAGAACATCACAGTCCACACCGCCATATTCACGTTCCTGGCACTCCACATGGTTAGGCAGAAAGACAGTCCCGAATTTTTCCTCAATCTCCGAACGGAAAGCCCCAAGCTCCTTTTTCTGAGAATATACCAATGTCCTAAGTTTTTTAACCGCACCCTTTCTGTCAATTTTCATAGGGTATAATATAGCACAAAGATAAAAATTATGCTACAATCCACAAAAGTTCCACAAGGAATCATTTTTTCAGACTCAGGCACAAAATCATTTTTCCCGCCCGCAGAGAACAGAAAAAACAAAGGAGGAACACTATGCCCGTAAAAATAGACGCCGACCTACCGGCACGCTCCATTCTTGAGCAGGAAAACATCTTCGTAATGACTTCAGACAGAGCCGCAATGCAGGACATCCGCCCGCTGGAAATCGCCATAGTGAACCTCATGCCCACAAAGATTGCGACAGAAACCCAGATAATCAGACTTCTTTCCAATACACCGCTCCAGATAAACATACATCTCGTGCAGATGAAGGGACACGTCAGCAAGAATACCGGACAGGAGCACCTGGAAAGATTCTACATCACATCCGACCAGGCACTGACCCAAAAGTTCGACGGAATGATAATCACAGGGGCGCCGGTGGAACAGCTTGATTTTGAGCAGGTGGACTACTGGGACGAACTCTGCCGCATAATGGACTACGCCAAGAAAAACGTCTTCTGCACACTCTATCTGTGCTGGGGCGCAATGGCAGGACTCTACCATCTGCACGGAATCAACAAGCGCCTTATGCCCAGAAAATTCTCAGGAATCTATTACAGCAACCTGCTTAAACCCAACGACCCTCTGCTCCGTGGCTTTGACGACTACTTCCCCGTCCCCACTTCCCGCTACACAACAATCAGCGCGGACGACGTAAAGCAAAACCCCAAGCTGGAGATTCTTGCACAGTCACGTGAAACCGACGTCACAATCGTAAAATCCTGCGACAACCGCTCGATATTCATGACAGGGCACCTGGAATACGACGAAGACACACTTGCAAACGAATATCAGCGCGACCTGGACAAAGGCCTCAAGATACAGATGCCCGAAAACTACTTTACAGACGACGACCCGTCAAAACCAATCCACTCCAAGTGGCGCAGCACCGCACACCTGTTCTACTCCAACTGGCTGAACTACTACGTCTACCAGGCAACACCCTACCGCCTGACCGACATCTAGCCATTCCTTTTACGGAGCATACCGGTCGGTTCACAAAATCTCCCTGGCTGAAACCGGCCGTCCCCCCGACCGCATCACCTGCTTTCCGGGATTCCGGCCAAAAGGCCTCCATTGCTCCATGCCGCAGCATTCCGCAACCCGCTTACGCGGGCCCCTCCAATCAGGGCTAGCCGCCTGGTCCACGGTATAGCAGGACCACTTGACCATAAACAGATTTAAATACATAATTAAGCACATGAAGAAAAACCTCAGACAGGACGAGCGCTTTGTAGAAATCGGCAGAGTAGATGCTCCCGAAATCTGCGCCCTTCCAGGTGTGATGGACGACATCAGCCTAAACGGCTGCAGAGTCCACTTTCCAGTCCCAGTCACACTTGACGAAGACAGCGAATACACCTTAAAAATCAAGCTTTCACATCTCAACGCACCTGCACAGCTGGAACTGATATGCAGCCCGCAGTGGGAACTCGTGAACTGTCAGGAAACTCAGATTGGATTCAGCATACTGCGCTCGCCCGACACACCGGATCTTTCTGCATACATAAGGCAGCGCAAACTGGAAGCTCAGGAACAGGACCTTGTTCCGGAAGACTATGACCACTACCCAAACATTTCGTTCGCATAAACACTTATGGGCATTACAACAGAAACATTAAGCGGCACGGCATTCCTTGCCTTCCCGGAGATGAAGGATCTGCTGCTTTCAGAACTTGAACAGAGACTGGCCGCAGATTTTTCAGGCCGGAAAGACTACGGCGATTTGATTTACCTTCCAAACTACAATCCAGATTATCCCTTACCATACTGGAGCCGCTGCACAATGCTTGAACCCCGGCTGGTTCACTTTGAGTCCATTGGAGAAGCCTCCACAATCCTACGCGGAGTTCAGCGCTCATGGGCCCCGTATTCCTTCACTGCATTCCGCCGCACAAATCTTATCCAGGAAAAGCTTCCGCATGTAAACCTAAAGAGCCGGGCCTTTCCAATAAGGATTCCTGACTCACCCATAGGTCTCTATACCCTGACCGATGAGCATGCAATGATTTATTCCGCCAAGACCAGTTCCGCACTCCCCGCAGGAACCGTCAGCTGGCAGGAAGACCACGAAAACCCACCGAGCAGGGCGTACCTTAAGATACAGGAAAGTCTTGTGCTTGCACAGCATTTCTTTGGGGTGGAGCTTCCCAAACCGGGAGACCGCTGCTTTGAAGCAGGTGCATGTCCGGGAGGCTGGACATGGGTTCTGGTGAACCTTGGCGCAGATGTCTACGCAGTTGACCGTGCGGAACTTGCCCCCTCACTGATGCAGAATCCGCTGGTAAAATTCCAGGCACACGATGCCTTTACACTTAAACCGGAAGACATCGGCGACTGCGACTGGGTTCTGAGCGACGTAATCTGCTACCCGGAACGCCTTTTGGAATGGGTCAGGACATGGCTCGCCAGCGGCAGGACAAAAAAGATGATCTGCACCATAAAAATGCAGGGCGGCACAAACTGGGACACCGTAGCTCAGTTCGCAGCAATCCCTGACAGCCGCATTGTCCACCTGAACTACAACAAGCACGAACTCACGTTCATACACTGCGGAAAATAAGACTTCCCCTAAAGTATCTCCATGTTGAGGGTATCAGTATATACGTCCAGCAAAAAGATTGGGGTTCCGCAGTTTTTAATTACAAGACCGCTTTTGAACTCTGTCCTTGCATCCCGCGTAAGTTCGTCCTGTTTGGTTTTTATGTCGAATATAGTCTTTACAAAATCATGTGAAAAATACTGCTTCAGTTCCACGGGGATGCCGGGCATGGATGAAATCTTTGCGGCAAAGTCTTCAGCACATTCCTTTTTACAGGAAACACTCTTTGTGATCTTCACCCCCCGGGACAAATGCTCAAGTTCTCCGCAAAGCGCCGTCAGCGACTTATAATCCTTTATCTGGTACGTGCAGTCATATATCCCGGAAAGCCCGTAATTCTTATTGCGGCAAAAAGCGGCAAGGCAGTCTTCCAGTGCCTGGTTTTCAGGAGCATCGTGGCCATGACCTATTCCGTGATGAGCCAGTTCTATGTAAAAGTAATTTTCGCGCTCACCGTTCATGAATTTTTCATAGGCATTTTTACTTGCTGAAAAATCTGCGGCAATGCCTGTGCCGTCAAAGTCATCCGCATGAAACCCCACGCTGACGCCGTACAAGCCGCGGTGAAAGACATCATAATCAAACCAATTGCTGTTGTAATCCGTAATATCAAAAATCACTTCCCGGATGTCATAGTCCACCTGAACTAATTCCATCTTTTTAATGGATTCTGATTTTTCCGCCGTTCCGGAACTTTCATATCTCTTTCGGTTCCTGAGATAAACAAAAAACATCAGGACAAGTGTCATTATTATCCTGTAAGGCGAAAACTCCCGGTAAAAGTCAAAATCCCAATGTGTTGAGAAAAGTTCAAGCAGGGAAAACCCGATATAGTAAACAATACCCCAAATAATACTTTTTTTCATTTTTATCTCTCTGTCAGCTCCAAGCCTCAAAACTGCCTTCGTCTTAAAGCTGCATGCAGATGCTTACCTCGTGGTATTGGATTGCACTCATGCGCTTCCGCGCATGACTGCACAACTCGGCCCGCTGTTTTTACTTAGATTCAGCACTTCCGACCAAGCACATCCATTCTGCCTCAGCGCAGAGGGTGTCTCCTATGTAGGCTTTGCCGCTTTGCTTTACCATTTTGGGGGAGACGCGGAGGTTGGTGATTTCCATGCGGACAGTGTCTCCGGGGCGTACCTGGTTGCGGAATTTTACTTTGTCAACGGTGGCAAGGAAAAAGAGGCTTCCTTCTGCAAATTTCTTCTGGTAGCTCAATGCAGCTCCGCCGGCCTGTGCCATTGTCTCTATGAGGATGACGCCTGGTACCACGGGGTACTCAGGGAAGTGTCCCTTGAAAAAGAAATCTTCGTCGGTGAACCTGCGGGTACAGACGCAGCCGTTGTCGTCAAAGGATTCGATTGTATCCACAAACAAAAATGGCTTCCTGTGTGGAAGCAGTGATTCGATATCGTTTGTTACCATAAAAAACTCCTAGTATGAACAGTTTACCGATAGCAACATGGATGTTGCGTCAATTCTTACCATTTTACACTGCGCGAACTGCAAGTTCGCGAAAATCAAAAATTGCCAGGAGGGCAATTTTTGATTACGAGCATGGCGTGGAGGGGCGGCAGTTGGCACAAGGCATGCCGCCAGGCAGGTCTTGTGCCAATGAGCGTGAGCGAACCCCGGAAGGCCTGATGAAAAAGCAGCGGACTGTTTTTCTAAAAAAAGCCTCCTGTTAAAAATGGAGCCGCGTCCCGTATAAATGATTTAGTCCCTGACTCTCTTGAAAACCAGACATCCGTTGTGACCGCCGAAACCGAAGTTTGCGCTCATTGCAACGTCAACCTGGGTGTTGATTCCCTTGTTCGGTGTGTAGTCAAGATCGCAGCCGCCTTCCACGTCAACCTCGTCCAAGTTGATTGTGGGCGGAACGAAAT
>CAMNHD010000038.1 GCA_946538875.1 uncultured Treponema sp. | reverse complement strand
TGTTACCGGCATAAACTGTGCGACCATGGAAGAACGTGGAATGTAAAGCCCGTCCTTACCGATTGAATTGTTGCGGTAAACAAGCCAGGCATACAAATCTTTTCCCAGGGCACTGGAAATTTCGCGGTAGACGGTGTAGTCGATTGGAACGGAATGATTTTTGCAGAGCTCAATGAATTTGTTGTTCAGAACAATGGTAAAAGCTATACTCCTTTTGTCTGTCAAACCATCGTCAATCTCGATGTATTCCATGCTGTCTATGAACATGATGTTTCCGGTGGAGATTTTTTTTACCTGCACCAGACCCCGGTCTGCAGTGGGGAAATAATCTTGGAAAAGGCTTTTCTGCAGCATCTTTTCAACTTCTTCTTCGTATATAAAAGTGGCTGATTTAAAACGTTTGAGCTGTTCCTTTATTTCTCCGCTGCGCTGTTTGGGGAGCTGCATCTCATCCAGCAGGGATTGTATGGTGTCGTAGCGGATAGTCACAGTTCCGTCGGGATTCAGATGATTCTTAGACTGAACCGCATGTGTGGTCAGAACAGAAAGGAGTAGGCGGCCGTACTTTCCGTAAGGCACCTGATTGGGGCTGCTGAGATGGAGAGTTATGTTGTTGTATTTCCGGTCAAAAAGAGTCTTCTTTACATCCCTTAACGGCAGTGCCGCAGAGATAAAAATACTTGGTATAAAACTCCTGTAAGAGACCGGTTGTCCAGGTTTTTCCGCCGAGATAAGCTCATTCTGTACTTTTTCACTCAAATCCATTTGGTAAACATAATGACATACTTTCTGAAGTTTGTATACTATACAGGTGCATGCTCTATACATAGGGGTAAAAACCTCCGAAATAGGCGGGAAATTAACCGGAAAAAGTAAAAACTAGGGCAGTGAATTAACAAAAGTAGACAGGTTTGTAACAATTCTAAGTAAAAAGTTTTAAAAGTAGACTTCCTGAGGTGATTTATAGCGGTAAAATATCTTATGATGGATAGCAATTGTGGTAAATTTAGATTTAAGGATAATTATATCAAAAAGTTTGTTTTTGTATAAAAATACAAATATAAAGATAGACTTAAAGTATGTTTTTTTTGTTTCGACAGTGGATCCGGTTTTGGGTTCCTGCGGTGTTTTTTTTTACTGTATTTCAGTGCGGAAGCCAGCTTTGAGGTTCCTGAGCCGGGATTTTTCTGTAGGATAAGGCTTTAAGCTGGTTGTGTATGAAGGGAAAAGGTCTGTAAAAATATTCAACTTTAGATGAATTCTATGTGTGGACGGTAAATTCCCGAAGCCTGTTCTTTGAGGCTTGGGTTTGCTCCTGTTTTATGCCGCTGATCGATTTTTTTTTCTGTAGGTTTTTATTCCCTGTTTGTTCCGCTTGAGCTGATATTGACCGTGTTTGTGTTTCGGAGAGTGTAGTTTGTTAAAGTGTGTTGACGTAATAGTGCTATTGTCTTTTGGCGTAGTTTGACGGTTTTGTGCTATCCCCTATTCTGTTTTCTGACCCTCTTGTGCTATTCTGCTTGCTTTATGTCTTATAACCTACTATATTGCAAGAAAATGGATATTCTTGACCCCAAATCGTAAAATAGTAACAGTTTTTCCCGTGGACCGGAGCTGCCGTTTTTTTTTACCATTTTTCATCCTTATAACAATAATTAGTAACAGTTTGTCCGGCCGGGCGTAAGGGACAGGCTCCTGCCTATCAGCCTCATGATACTCATCACTAATCCACGAAAAATAGTAACAGTTTTCCTGGAAAATGCTCTTTTTCCCTCCATATCAGTGATAAAAAACTGTTTTTTACCATAATAGTAACAGTTTGTCCGGTGTGGCTCTGAAAATCACAAAGTAAGCCAGGTTTTAAGTTGCCGAAATTCCCGCGGGCTTTTTAAGGATTTTCCGGGCAGTAAGTCTAAAAATCGCAGTTTACCCCGGGCTGATAGTAACAGTTTGTCCGGAGGTATTTCCCAGCCGCTCTCTTCTTCCCCGTGGAGCATACCTCTTTTTATAGGATGTATAATCCTGCTAAAACCGTGTGTATGCTGTCCGGTACTTACCCGCTTTCCGCCACTACGCTTTCGCTCCGGCCAGCCGTCCCGCCATGCGGTCCGTCTGTCTGGGGCTTGCGCCCCATGGCTCCAATCGGGGCTATGTGCCTGGTCCTTTGTGCCTGTATTTTGTCAAAACTGATTTCCATGCCAATGTGGTCTGGAAACTCGACATAGCTGACGAAACTTGCTAATATAATCACTCATTATGGACCATTTATATGTAAAATTACTTATCATCTGTCCGCTGGTGTTCCTGGCTGGATTTGTGGATTCAATTGCGGGGGGCGGAGGAATAATATCGCTCCCGGCATATCTGTTTGCGGGACTTCCCATGCACAACGCCCTTGCGACAAACAAATTTTCTTCTTTCTGCGGCTCGACAATTGCCACAGGGCGTTACCTGAAGAATGGATGTGTGTATAAGCCGCTGATTATTCCGACTGTAATTTGTTCGCTTATAGGTTCCGCAATCGGAGCAAGGCTTACCCTGCATGTGAGCGATGCCGTGCTCAAGAATATTCTGCTTGTGGTTCTTCCTGTGGTTGCAGTGCTGGTCTTTATGAAAAAACCGCCGGTGGAAAAAACTCAGGAAAAGGAACGCAGGCTCACCGTGATGCAGTTTGTCCTTTCGTCTGTGATAGCATTTGTCATTGGAATGTATGACGGTTTTTACGGACCCGGCACAGGAACATTCCTTATGCTGTGCTTTACATACTTTATAAAACTGGATGTGAGGCAGGCAAGCGGCAACACCAAATGTGTGAACTGGGCTTCCAATGCAGCGGCTCTTCTGACTTTTTTATTCAACGGCAAAGTGATGTTCGTCATAGGAGCATGTGCGGCAGCATGCAGTATACTTGGAAATTATATTGGCTCAGGACTTGTGATTAAGGACGGAACAAAATTCGTCAGGCCTATAGTGATTGTGGTGCTTTTGCTTCTGTTTGCAAAGATAGTGTTTAAATTTTAATCGCTGTTTCCTGTGCGGAATTGTTTGATATAATCCTAACGTTAGGTTCTTGCTAGTGTGCGGGATTTTTTCCCAGGAGCGGGGCCCGGCATGGAGCCAGCACGCCGCAGGCGTGAGCCCGGAGGGCCGGCCGTAGGCAAGTGGCGGAACGCCGGTTGGTAGGAACAGAAAAACTTTGGGGTGCCCTTATTCTTTTGCAGAGCAGGGATGCCCCATATGCCCCATGAAAAATATTTTAGTCCTGCGCTTCGATTTCCTTGAAGAACTCGGAGTAGTCGTGGCGCTTGTCCTTGGTGAATGCAATTGCTGCGCGCGGATGCTGGTTGAGGACACCGGTGAGCAGGTACTGGATGTCGTAACCCCATGCGGGACCTTTTTCCCTGAGCGGAATCATCTGCTTTTCGATGAATTCGACGACTGGGAAAAGTTTGTATTTGGGATTATGAAGAAAACTGATCAGGTTTTCCATTGAACAGTTACCTGCACCGCGGCCCATTCCGGCATAAGTTGCGTCAAGGTAGTTCACACCGTCGCCGACAGCTTCTATAGTATTTGCGAATGCAAGCTGCTGATTGTTGTGCGCATGGATGCCAATCTGTTTGTTGAACTTGCTGCCGTATTCGGTGTAGAGGTCTGCAATGCGGGCCATCTGTTCGGGATAAATTGAACCGAAGCTGTCGACAATATAGATGCAGTCCACTGGACTTTGACCGAGCATTTCAAGCGCTGCCTTTACGTCGCCTTCCTGAGCAGTGGAGATGGCCATGATGTTGCATGTGACTTCGTAGCCCTTGCGCTTGGCGTCTTCAATCATGTCGATTGCGGCGGGGATCGTGTTGACATAGGTTGCAACGCGGATCATGTCGAGCGGACTGTTTGCCCTTTCCTGAATGTCGTTGTGGTAGTCGCAGCGGCCGACATCAGCCATAACTGCAAGTTTCAGGCGTGAATCTTTTTCCCCGATTACATTGATGATGTCGTCATCGTTGCAGAACTTCCACTTTCCGAACTTTGACTTGTCAAACATGCTCGCCGAGGCTTTGTAGCCAATTTCCATGTAGTCCACACCAGCCTTGATATTTGTCTGATACAATTGATGCACAAATTCGTCGGTAAAGAAAAAATCGTTGACCAGACCGCCGTCGCGGACCGTGGCGTCCAGAACTCTGACTGTCTCGCGGTAGCCCAGAAGCTTGGATATCTCTTTCATAATAACTCCTTGTGTATGTTGAAAATTATACTGATTTTATGCATTGCTTGTAAACCCGTTCAGGAATTTGGCGGGAACCATGCTGCTGTAAATACGGGCGGTCCGGCAGTAAACTGCCGTCGGGCTTTGCGGGGTTCCGGCTTCCGCCTTCATTGCTTGCGCAACCGGCTGCGCCGGCCCCTCCAATCCCTACCGCGTCTGTTAACGGTGCAGGTGTTGAGCAGACTGTCCGCCACTTTGTGTCTGCCTGTACTGTGTGTTGCAAAAAGGCGTTAAAATTTGTATTATGTTGGCTATGATTGAATTAACTAGTAAGCAGAGAAAACTGCTTGAGCGCAATGCGCATGACCTTGCACCTGTTGTGATTATCGGTGGTGCCGGTCTCACAGACGGTGTTGTTGAGATGACTGCAAAATGTCTTGCTGCTCATGAACTTATAAAGGTGAGCTTCAACGAATACAAGGATGAAAAGGATTCTCTTTCTGCCGAACTGGCCCAGCGCTGCGATGCCACTCTTGTACGCATAATCGGCAACAAGGCAATCTTCTACAAAGCGCACCAGGAAGCCGACAAGCGTAAATTTGAAAAGCTTCTTGCCAAGTGCTAGGCTTTTGGTGACAGCATCCCGTACAGTCCGCTGATTGTGCAGAACTTGTACGTGGGGTTGTCCTGCATCCAGGGGGCGGGGGTCTTGCCGTCCTCCTTTACAAAAATACAACCATCCTGTTTGCCGCTGAGCAGTATTCCGCCGTTTTGATAGATGTCGCTGCAGACGCGGTACTGTTCATCAATGGGTGTGGCTTTTGACAGCAGCACCCTGAACTTTTTTCCTTCCAGCAGATTTGTCTTAGGCTCCGGGCATGGCTCGTCCTGCATCTCGAAAATCTTTTCATCATAGAATAGCTGGCTGACCTGTTCATTCAGTTCCTGCTGCATGTGTGCAAGGCTTGTGGAGCGTATGTTGTCTACCTGGCTTTCGTCAAAATCAGGAATGTCCGTACTTTGCGGTAAAAGAACGGGAGACTCTATGTTCATACGGCGGTAAAGGGCTTTGAGGGAATAGATTTTTGCGTGCTTGATTTTATTCAGCCACTTCTGATTGTAGAATTCAATGAGCACAATGTTTATGCTTTCGTCCTGTCTTGTGGTTACTATTCCTCCGTGGTCGTAGATTTGGAAACAGATGTCCCTTATCTGGCTTATGTCAAAGTCTCCCGGTATGCACAGGTGGAATTTTTCTCCGCAGAGTAGTCCGTCATGCGGGCTGGGGTTCAGCTTGTCCAGGATTGGAATTATCTGGAGGTTTACGAATCTGCGCCATTTGTCCACATGGATTGCCTGTATGCGCTGGCGTGAGGAAAAGTGTGCCTGGTTGAATGCCTTGTCGCTTGGGGGCGAACTGAGGAAGAGGTGCCTGTAGACCAGCATAGTCATCAGTGCATCGTCGGAACTTTTGTGTGCGTGCAGGCTGCTTGTGTCTATGCTGAGGATTTGTGCCCAGGAGCTCAGCGAGTGCACAGTGTGGTACTGCATCTGCAGGAGGCGTGCTGTGTCATAGGCGTCAAAGACGGGGAAAGGCAGTTTGTAGCGGATGCATGCGTCTATGACAAAGTTTATGTCGTTTCCAACGGCAAAACCGAATATCATGCGATCCGGGGCTGTTAAGAGTCCGTATATTTTCTGGTAAAATTCGGGAAAGGTCGGCTGCTCTGCAAAGTATTCCTTGGGATAGGCAAGGCGGCATGATGAGTCTTCCATCAGAAGGTGGGGCTGAATCTTTGCTTCCGGGTTTATGACAAGGTCCTGTTGTTCCAGGATGTTGAACTGGCTGTCTGTGAGTACATAGCCGAATGAACAGATTTTACTAAGGTGCCCGAAATTGTTGGCGCATTCTATATCAAAAAAAAGGTAGGTTTCCAAATCATCCTCGCCGGGTAAGTATAGCAGTTTGCGGGGAATTTATCCACTGGGAATACTAAAAAACGGATTAAGTTTTTTTGTTCCATGGTTTTGTTCTTTGGACTATAGACAGAATTTCGTCAAGACGGTACGATGTAGAGATGTGTCGGAAGATATGCGGCTGTCATTAAAAAAAGGGAGTGTAGGGTAAGATGATTTCGTTCAAATGCAAGAACTGTGGTGCGGAGATGTCCGTTGATTCCACAAGCGGTTTGTTCTGTGAATACTGCGGAACCAAGGTTCCATTCTCTGACGGCGATCTTGCCGACTACAGGAACTTCAGGCTGCAGGTGCTGAATTATCTTAGAAGCGTCAATGACAGCAAGGCAGGCGGTTCCCACGACGAGTCCTATCTATGGCGCAGTGCGGAGACTCTTAGACTCAGAACTGATGACAAAGATGATATCACAGTGCGCTACCTTTACTCTGTGGATTACGGTGACGCAACTGCATATCTTGCCCGTAACAATGTGCTCTTTGTTTTCAAGAAGGGCAGGAAGAATTTGGCCGACAGAATGATTTCTTCTATAGAAAGGATTCAGATTCCAGCCGCCGACATGAAGGGGCTCAGGGAAACTTTGCCAGAGTTCAGCGGTAGATGGAATCTTGAGGACGGCGGTACCATGGTATCTTTTGTCCGCACAGACAATATTTTCCCCCTTGATATGTTCGGATGCCTTAGACCTGAACATGCGGCGTGGATTGTCTCAAGGCTTGAGAACATTGCCTGTGTGCTTAACTACAGCGGTCTTGTTCATCAGGGCATATCAGTCGAGTCAGTCTTTATAAATCCATTCACTCATCATGCTGTGCTGTTCGGGCCATGGTGGAATGTCCAGAGTATGGGTGCGTCCGATGCCAGGCGTGACCTTGCGGATATACGTGTGGTTGCCGGAAAAATAATGGGCCCGGGGCAGAGAAGTGCCCCCAGGGAATTTGTCAAGTTCATTAAGTCCAGTCCATGTGATGATTCTTATGGTGATTTTGAGGCCTGGGACAAAGTGATAGAATCTGGTTTCGGCGGGCGAAGGTTTGCCGAAATGAATGTAAACCTATAGTTTAAGGAGAAAAAAGTTTTATGGGTAGAGGAAGTTACACATCTTCTGATTGGAGCAAACTAAAAAATAGCAGGAACCTTTCCGGTGCCGCCAGCGAAAAGGAAATTTTCAAGAGCAGGGAATGTGACCAGAGGTTCAACCCAAGGTTCATCCAGATGAGGGAGGCGCGCGACTCTGAGGATCACCCCGAGTCCACACCGATTATTATTGGCCTGGATGTTACTGGTTCAATGGGTTATCTTTCCGAGAAGATTGCAAAGGAAGCCCTGAATGAAACAATGATGAAGCTTTATTCAACTGACGCAGTGAAGGATCCGGCGATTATGTTCTCTGCGTACGGTGATTATTGGGATCCGGCACCGCTTCAGGTCACTCAGTTTGAGTCGGACATCAGGATTGCGGAGCAGCTTCTGGATCTTTGGCTGGTGGACAGGGGGCAGGGTGAAGTCGTACTTTCTACTTTGTGGTATTTTGCCGCAAAGCATACTTCGCTTGATGCATTTACAAAGCGTGGCAAGAAGGGCTTTCTCTTTACAATCGGTGATGATGCGGAGTGCCGCACTGATGACGATGAATTGGCGGACACATTCACCTCTACCTTTGATGAGAAAGTCTCCATGACAACAAAAGAAATACTTGAGGCTGCAAAGGAAAAGTTCGAGATTTTCCATCTGTTTTTGAGTGACGACCGGAGGCATGCAGAGTCAATTGTAAAGCTTCTTCCCGGACACACCATGGCCATCACACCGGGCGATGTTGATGCAATACCGGAGATTCTCATCAGCACCATGCAGATGGTCAACGGTATGAGCCTTAAGGATGCGGTCGACCAGTGGCCTGAGACAAAGCGTGGAATTGTAGAGGCTGCGCTCAGGGAACTCAAGCTTTCCACCAAGGGCAAGGGACTTGTATTTTGAGTGAACCCTTTATACGTGCCGTAATCGGCAGGGGATTCGGTGATGAAGGGAAGGGCTTGGCTACGGACTACTTCTGTTCATTGATTCCTGAATCCCTTGTGGTGAGGCATAATGGTGGAGCTCAGTCAGGGCATACGGTGGTGCATGGAGACAAGCGCTTTGTGTTCCACCAGCTGTCCTCCGGTTCTTTCCGACGGGCTGACACTTACTGGGGCGGAAGCTTTTTTCCTGATTTGTACAAGCTTGGGGAAGAGGCGGAGGGATTCAGAACAGTTGCCGGTTTTGTTCCAGGTATTTTTTCTGACCCTGAATCTCCATGTGTCACCATAGATGATGTTCTTGTAAACATGATGCTTGAGGAGTCAAGGGGAGCGGCACGGCATGGAAGCTGCGGTATGGGAATAAACGAGGCCGACCTTAGAACTGCGGCAGGTTTTGCCCTTACGGTGGGTGAAGTTCTTTCCAGCGGTTCAGAAGGTCTGTACCGTAGGCTTTGCGGTATAAGGCGGGATTATGTTATGCAGCGGCTTGAGCGTCTGGGACTTGGTGCCTGCATAGGGACAGCCGAAAATTCAAGGCTCTGCGAATATGCGGACTTGCTCTCTTCCGATGTGGTGCTTAAGAATGCTGCTGAACAGATGGTATACTGTGCCCACAAATACGTCCAGGTTCTCGAACCGGAATTGGAGTTCGTCAGAAGAAACGGCATTGTGTTTGAGAGCGGACAGGGACTTCTTCTTGATTCAGAAAACACCGAATATGCTCCGAATGTGACTGCATCACGGACTGGTCTTACTAACCCGGTGCACCTTTTAAATCGCCTGGGCTTGAGTTTGAACGAGGCTGTGTATGTAAGCAGGACTTACGTTACACGGCATGGTGCCGGAAAGCTACGCTGGGAATGTCCGCGTGATGAACTTGGTGGCGTTCAGTTTGATCTGACAAACATTCATAATCCTTGGCAGGGTTCGATCCGTTATGCAAGGCACGGTTCTGCGGAAGAATTTCTTGCGCCTGTACGGGCCGACATTTCCATGAACCTTTTACCCGATTCAGGAACAAAAGTCTCGCTCATGCTTACACATCTTAACGAAACTGACGGGTGCGTATGCCTCTGCGCTGCGGATGGCTGTGCAATGGATATTCCAGTGGCGGATTTTTTGCAGCTCAGGAATGTGAGCGGATTCTTTGACAGGGTCTACACAAGCTGGGCGGAGGATTCGGTTCAGTAAGCCATGCCACATGCGGCTACGCCCGACTTGGAGGGCCGCGCAGCGGTTCCGACCAACGGGAGGAATGGAGGCGGAAGCCGCAACCCGGAATGGCGGGGAATGCGGTGCGGAAAATTCTTGCGGCATAATCAGTAAAATTGGAAAATGCTGTGCCGTCCGGATTTGTGGGGACAAACCAAATATGCCTATAATGTGTATTCTGTCTACTATCCCCCGCGCA
>CAMNHD010000037.1 GCA_946538875.1 uncultured Treponema sp. | reverse complement strand
TGCAGCCAGGGTGGTAAACGTTCCAGAACGAATCTCTGGTAAGATTTTCAACAGTCCTAAAATCCCGCGGCTCTTCCACGCGGATTGTAAAATTTGAGTTCATGTCTATCTCCAAAGAATTGTTTTATGAGCCGGGAAGATTTTCCCCAAAAAACATCACCTTGAAAGACTGCCCAAAAAGATTTTGAAACTTTACAAAATTCCTGTCTTTCAAGGCGTTTAAACAATGAACCAAGTTTTGCTAGATTTAAGCATCCAGCCTCCTGTACAATATTTGATTATAATTTATCATGAATCAGGAATTTTAGCTAGAACTTTTTGATGCTATGCTTGAATAGAAGGCAATCCACGGTCCTTCTTCAGTAATTTCAATTTTAATCTTTGAGACTTGAAGATGACCTTATTTTTCCAATGTCAGACAGTCCTCTTACTGTTTTTATTGCTGATGTAAAGTCCCGGCGAAACATTTTCTTGCCGAAATCTTCAAAAAGCAACACAGTCTTTCTATCACCACCGTTCTTGAAATTGAATCGAATTGCTGTTAACGTAAAGTTACACTGGCATAAAAAGAGATTTTACAAAAACGGAGCCTTAAAGCACATGAACAAAATTCCCCAATACACCGCCAATTATCATCTCCCAGGACTCTTTGAACTTTACGATTTTTACAAGGTCTTCCTGCCGCTTTTTTATAAACATAGGGAATGGTTCTATGACAGCTGCAACATCGGATCTCTTTACGGAGCACCTGAGGACTGTCTGTGGGGCGGAGGAAGGGCCGCCTTTGGAAATGCCAGTGCACAAGATGTCCTTGCCCTGATGAACGAATTTGAGCTTTCACCAAGGCTGACTTTCAGCAATTCCTTGCTAAGAGCCGAACATCTGTCGGACAAAAAATGCAACAAACTTTGCGGCATGTTAGCAAAAGCAAAATGTCAGGGCGGCGTTATCCTTCATTCCGATTTGCTTGCGGCCTACCTGCAAAAAAACTTTCCTGAGCTTTATCTTGTTTCTTCCACAACCAAGGTTCTCGCAAAGTTTGAAGAATTTGAGTCTGAGCTTAACAGAAATGAGTTCAAGTTTGTCGTTCCAGATTTCCGGCTTAACAAAGCTTTTGAAAAACTGTCCCGGCTTGCTCAGGATAAAAAAGACAAGGTTGAATTTCTTTGCAACGAATGTTGCGACATTGCCTGTACCCAGCGCAAGGCCTGCTATGAAAATGTCAGCAGAAAAAATCTTGGGCAAGATGTTGCAGAACATTTGTGTGCCTCGCCTAATGCTGCAGGCGGCTACAAGTTTTCCCTTGCAATGAAAAACCCGGCATTCATCGGCATACATGATATTGCAGACAAATATATGCCCATGGGCTTTTCCAACTTCAAGATAGAAGGCCGGGGACTAGGCAGTGCCCTTGTCCTTGAGTTCATTTTGCACTACATGACAAAGCCTGAGTACCAGCTGAATGTCCGCGAAGAATTGTATCTTGATTCCATGCTGGATTTGTTTTAGGAAAGTTTTTTTTCAAAAGGATTCTTGCAGATTGCCGTGAAGATGCCGAAAGTCGGCAAGAACACGGCAAGTCATTCTTGTGGAGAGAGCGATACTGGGCTGCAATGACGCTCAGTTTTCAAAAAGCTTTACATAGCCAGAGGCAGTGCCGTAGTCTGAATCTTTCCAAAGGCCAAAGCAAACTGCTTCCGTATCGTCAAAAGGATTCTTTTTGATTTGTGTTCCGTTTCCAACCCAAATGAGAACTTTGCCTTTGTAGAAGTGGTTTTCAAGCTGGATTATCACAGAATTCTTGTCCTTGCGCGTAACTGTGCATGGAATCTTATTGTAGTTGCTGTCGGTCACAATAAAATCTGCAAAAGAATTTTCACTAAATTCCAGTTCATCGCCATTCATGATTCCCAAATCTGCGGTGTAGCGTCCCTCGCCTTTTTCGGAAAGCGTAATGATTGAATTCTGTGCAGCCGTAATAGAAGCGTAGCTGTAGTTTCCGTTTGCATACTCACCATTGATTACGATGAATGCTGGTTCCGCACCAAAGTATGTTGCTGTTTTTTCCTCGCCATAGACCGTGTAGCTGTCAGTATAGTTCTGGAATGCTTTGTGACCGTACAAAAGCTTGCTGTTTTCTTCTTCAGAATTTGAATTCTCCATTGCTGGGACTTTCTTTACAAGGCGGTATTTTGTCCCCGGGGCAAAGGAAAGTTCCTGAGCTCGATATGTGATGGTGTCAGAATCATATACAAAATCAAGGGCGGCACTTGTTGTCCAAAAACTTTCCCCAACATTCATCATCTGAATAGAATACATGGATTTTAGAAGTTCGGCGAGATCCTTTTTTTGTTTTAGTTTTGGTGTTTCCTCTGAGTAATCAAGGTAGTCTGGCTTACCCGATACCGGTGTAATTTTTCCGGGAGCGGTAGGCACAAGCGTCACTTCAAAGGCTGCCTTGTATTCTGGTTCAGGGGCAAAATCTTCGCCCTTTAGAAAAGACAGGGAAGTGGGCAAACTGTCATCGGCCGTGCTTGCAATACCAATGTAGCGCACAAGGCTGTCACTTTCTTCACCGCACTTTTCATTTTTGTTTCCATTTACCACAAATCTTCCGTGAATGTCCTTGAGAGAAGTCGCATCGATAAGAAGGGCTATTACGTTTTTTGAAACCTCTTCTGTGTCAACTGAAAAATCAATTGTGGTAGTGACATTTGCACTTGATGCACTTCCGTCAGAAGTGGTAAAGCTCACGTCAAGAATTTTGCTGTCAAGCTGAGTCTTACGCTCCGGGTAGAATAACTCAGAAGAGCTGTTGGCCAGATTAAAAAATTTGAATGAGCCGGCAAATGTTGATTCGTCAAGGCGTGCATAGCTGTTTACAGAAAGTGTAATTTCCGAACTTGCGCCAGCCTTGCCAATTATTTCAAGTCTGACTGTGTCTCCCCCTGCATAAAAAACAGAGTGGTCTGCTACATTGCCCAAGATGAATGCCGCATGTTTTGCACTTTCGAATCCGCTTGAGCTTGTACCGATGGAAGAAGAAGCCACCTCTTCTGCTCCGTCAAAATTTGTTCCCGATGATTTTAAGCTTCCACCTGTCCAGACATTGCCACATGAAGCAAAAAGAAGGGAAGCTGCAAGTGTAAAAATTATTGCCTGTTTTTTCATATATATGTCTCCTGTTTTCCTTAGAACTTGAATCCGAACATAACGTTCATTGCCCATGTTGGAGTTGCAGAACCGCTTGATGTTCCGCCCAGCAGGTATGTGTCAAGCTGAGCCTTGTCTGCAAGCAGCCATGTAAAGCCCAGGCGGGCTGTTGCGGAAGGGCTTGTGCATGAGAATGTGTTTTCCTGCTTGTCTGCGCTTGCATCCCCTGAGCCGGTACCGTCGCCATTGGCAGGCGTGTATGTACTTGCAGTAACAGTTGTCTCACCGGCTTCGTTGGTAAAGGTGCTTGTCGATTTTTCTGCAATGTAGCTGTTGGTCGTAGTTTTCTTTGTCCAGGTAAAGGTTCCAGCCGAAGCTGAAACCCCAAGGTTAAAGTTGAACTTTTCCGGCACAATCTTGTATTCAAAGCCAAGGGAGAATGCTGGTGTCAGGGAAGTTTCGAAGATATCTGTGTTTACGGCAGAGCCAGAATTTGTCACAGTCTTGCTGACAGTTTTGTCACCGGTAAGTTTGTCCACACTTGTTGATGTCACAGTTGTCGTGTAAGAGTCAGCCCCGCTGTAAAGGTCGCCAATTGTGAATCCTGCCAGAGCCTTTGCCTTGAGGATGATCTTTTCACCAAGGTCAAAGTCAAAAGTGAACTGGGGAGTGAGAGTATTGTTCCAGTTGCTGTATTCTCCCTGAGACATGCTGTAGTCTGTGACTTCGGTTGTACAAGTGCTGCTGTCGTTCGTGGAGAACCTTGTGTAGTCGTAGCTGTTTTTGTTGCTGCGGAATGAAATGTCGAAGCCGTCAGAAAGAGCAAAAGAAGGCGTTACAGTGTCCCAAAGTTTCTTAAAGGTAAGACCTGTCTCCAATTCTATTGAAGGAGTATACTTGTTGAAGCTGTAAGTTCCTTTGTAAGAGGGCTGGTCTTCTCCGTCAACATCCGAGCCGTTCAGCTTTGAAGACTTTGCCCATGCCAGGTTGATGTACCTTTTTTCCAAGGCAAGCTGCACAGAATTCAGCTTGAAGTAGAATTCCCTTTCGCCAAGAAGTTTTGGTGTGCCCACTCCGTTAAAAGAAATGCCGAATGTGTCGGTGGACTTTTTGTTTGCGAGTGCCGAGTATTCGGTGACGCTTTCGGTTCCCTCTTCGTGGCTTTCGGTACCTGTCTTTGTTGAAGTGGTGCCGTTTGTGTCGCTGAGCGCGCCAGTTGGATTTGCCGCAGCATAACCGTTGAACTTTGTGCGATCTGTATTCCAGTAGAAGGTTCCGCCGATTTTATTTCCGATGTATGTACTGAGGGCAAAGTTGTTCTTTATGCGCTCCGAGCCGGAAAGACTTGCGCTGGAGCTTTTGTCCGTATAGTCAGTGTTCACCCCGTCATGGGCAACAGCATCGCTTGTGGCCGTCTCTGTTTTTAGCGTGTTGGCGTTGAAAAACCATCCGTCATAAACAGAAAGCCAGAACTTTTCGCCAAAACGCTGTCCGTAGCCAAGCTGCAAAAGATTGTCGCTCATTCCGTAGCCAGCAAAGAAAATGATTTTCTTTCCGTCCACACCAGTGTCGAATGAGTCAACAAGGTTGTCGCTGACAAGTCCGCTGGTAACAGTACTTGTGTTGGAAGAGGGTGTCTGAGCAAAAGCTGCCCCCGCAGCCAATGACATTCCCGCTATTGCGAGCAGGGTAAGTTTTGATGATTTCATAGTTTCTCCTTTTTTATGTTAATCTTATGCCAGTAACTAAATGTCTGCTGAACGCCATGCCACGACAGCGCATCAGCTACAGCCGTGTGTTTCAGCATTCCTTTAACCGTGGATGCCGAAATAAATCCGGCATGACAATTTGTTAAATTAATGACACTGGTTTAAAGCCCATATCCATTTCTACGCAGTATCTTAGTAGACCATGTGCCTTTTAAGTTCGTTGCATTTGTAGCCGAATCTGTTACAACAATAGAATCTCCGCTTGTAGCCCCGGAATAACTATATACCTTCCAAAAACCTGTATTTGCGAAAGTAACACTTGTTAATGTTGATGCATCAAATGCACGATTTTCTATGTAGCCAACTTCACTTGGGATTGTGATGCTCGTTAGCTTTGAGTCCATAAATGCCATCGCTCCAATCTCCCTTACCGTTGAGGGTATTGAAAAAGAAGTAATGCCTGTATTTCTGAATACATTTTCACTAATTTTAAGGATTTTGGATCCGCTTGCAAAAGATGCACTTGTAAGGCTTGTACAGTCCTGGAAAGCTCCATTTTGAATATTGCTAACCGAAGCAGGAATTGTTATGGATTTAAGCTTAGAATTACAAAATGCACCGTTACCAATTTGATCCAATCCTGAAGGCAGAGTGATGGATGTAATAGGTGAATAACTGAACGCAGATTCACCAATAGAACTTATTTTGCTTTGAGTAAAAGTTACACTGCTAAGACTTGTGCAATCTTCAAAGGCCCTGTAAGGAACAGAACACGCAAATTGTACAGTTGTAAGGCTTGTACATCCTACAAAAGCGGCGTCTCCTATTTCATTTCCATTGTAATTTCCGTCACTATCAAATTCATAAACTCTTACATAAGCGGTCTTCAGGCTCTTGCAGCCGTAGCAGACAGATTTAGACACCCAGCGGACTGTAGCAGGTATAGTAATTGTAGTAAGCCCGGAGCCTGCAAAGGCATGTTCTCCAATATTTTCAACCTTAGACGGTATGCTTATGCCGCTAAGAGCCGAACAATCTTCAAATGTTTCGGCACCTATTGTTTCAAGGTTGGCAGGTAAGGAGACTGTAGAGAGCGCATAGCATCCATAGAAAGTTCCCAGCAAATCTGTTACACCAGAGGGAACAGTTATCGACGTGATTCCCATACAGTATCTAAAAGCATAGGAACCAATGCTCGTAACCGAACTTGGTATTGTAATGCTGGTAAGCCCGGAACAAGTGCAGAATGAATAATCCCCCAAAGTCTTTAAGCCAGAGGGAAGTGTTATGCTCTTGAGGTTTGAACATCCGTAGAAGGCATAGTCCCCCAAAGTTGACAGGCTGCCGCTAAAGCTCAGGTTTACGTTTACAGTGCTGTTTGCTTTCAAGGCCTGGGCAACAGTGCTTATCGCAGTGTCAGAAGTTCCAGTAAGGCTTGTGGCATCCGTATCTGTCAGGATGACTTTTGCAGTGGTAAGATTCTTTGCCTTTGCAGCCGAAAGAACCTGGCCAAGATTTGCCCCCTTGACGCTGTAGCCAGAAGTCCACTGGGCGTACAGAGTTATAGCTTCGGTTCCAGTAAAATCAGAACCGCCGCTATAGCTTGTTCCAGTGCCGTCTGCGGAAGTGTTCCAGTTTTTGAATGTATAGCCTGTTCCGCTGTAAATGTATGTGAGCGAAGGAAGCTGATAGGGACTTCCAATGGTAACATATTCGTTCTGCGGGAAATTTTCGCAGCCGCTGATGCTAGAATCAAAGCTCAAGTAATATACGTCCGGCACAAATTCTACGGTTACAGTAACTTCTTCTTCTGGAAGCGAGAACTGATAGCTTTCGTTTTCCGTAATGGTTCTGACAGGGACTGTCCCGGAAGCACTTGTTACCGTAACAGAGCCGACTTTGTAGTTCTGTGCAGGGGTCGTAGAAAGAGTTATAAAGTCACCGGACATACCTCTTGTTGCGCTTAGCTCAGCTTCACCGTTATCGAGATCAGCAAGGTTTACATCATAGAAGATGCCGCTGCCCTCCTTCCACTGGGCGTAGAGAACAAGGCTTTCGTTAAGGATAATTGTCTGTCCGTTAGTGTAGCTTGCGCCGCTTCCGTCAGGGGAAGTATTCCAGCCTGAGCAGTAGAAACCAGTAAGGCTGAATGTATTTGCTGGAAGACTAAGAGAGCTTCCTGCCGGGACACTAACTTCTTCCATCTCCCCTTCCGCATCGTCATTGTTTTTGTTGAACTGAAGGGTGCAGGTCTTTCCCCACTGAGCATAAAGAACAAGGCTTTCCGTCGGAGTAAGGGATTCACCGTTTTCGTAACGGTCTCCGTCACCCTCTGCACTTGTGTTCCAGCATGCAAAGCCGTATTCTGTGCGGGTAAAGGTGTTTTCCCTAAGAGTAATCTCTTCGCCTAAAAGAAGAGTTTGTTCCTTTATTTCGCCAGAACCGCCGTTGGAATCATATTTAATAGAAAGAACTTGCTTCCATGAGGCAAAAATTACCGTGTCCTCAGCAATAGGCATTGTTTCGAAAACAAAAGGAATCGTGCAGTCTTCATCCGCATACCAGCCCATAAAACGGTAGCCGTCAAGCTTTGGTGCCGCTGGCTCTTTTGCACAGGTTCCCTCAGCTACAATTTGGCCCGAGACAGATGAGCCAAAACCAGTGTTAAAAGTAACCATGCACTTTTCTTTCCAGACTGCGTAGAGCTCCGTGTCTTCACTTGTCTTTATGGCTCCGTCCGTCATGTATTTTGTACCGCTTCCATCGGATTCGGTTGTCCAATAGGCAATGATTTTGTTGCCGTTTACAAATTCGCTTTGGTCAAGGAGAGTGTAAATTCTTTCGGGAACAATCTGGCTGACACTCGTTGAGTCGCCTGAACTGATGTTCCGGTGAAAAGTAACCGTATGGGGAACAGCCCACTGTGCATAGAGTACAATGTCACCCGAAACAATTATGCCCGTTTCGTCAGTGTAGGCAGCTCCCCTGCCATCAGCAGAAGTGTTCCAGCTGACGAACATGTTTCCTTCTTTTGAAAAGCCATTCTTGGCCAGGGGAAGCACCGTTCCTCTTGGGACTGTCACGCTCTCCATTGTGCCGCTGCCGCCGTTTGCAGAGAAAGACACGGTACAGTAAAGAGGCTCCTGGGGATTGCCCGCTTCGGGATTAATTTCTGTCTGACAGGCTGAAAAAAACAGGGCCGCCGCAAATAAGAGGAGGCTTAAAAAAAAACTTAAAACATTTAATCATAAGCTCACTTTTCTCCTATATTGAATCCTATATTGAAGAAATCTTTAACCTTAATTAGAGTTATAATACAGTATTATCTGTTTGTCATGTTTTCGAGAAGAATTCTTACAATAAATGGGGTTTAAAATGAGTTTTGGGAAGTTCGAAAAACTTGTGTCTTTCTGGCTTCCCATAAAAGATGAATAGAAGAGTTCGTGAAAAAAGTTTTACGCGACCAAAAGTCAGCTTCAGCCAGTCTATTGCAGCAAAAGCTTAGGCTTGCGGTCAACGTCAAAGATTCCCCAGTGCTTTTCGGCTTCACGGGGATTGTCGCCGCCCTTCCATGGCTCGTCAAAGGCTTCAAACATATAGGATATGATTTTTTCTCCGTCAGCCCAGGCACAGAAGTCCTGATAATATTTTTTCTGGTTAGCTTCATTGGCCTGGCCTTCCTTCATCTGGGAAAAATCCACGGCATCCGTTGCCCAGCCCACTTCAGAAAAAATCACAGGCTTGTCAGGAAAGAGCTCCCTGATTTTTTTGTACCATTCCTTGTTCACCTCCAGGGCTTCTTCAACGGTGTTTCCGTACCAAAGGGGGTAGGAATGTACGCTGATTATGTCCAGATGCCTGGCAAGTTCCGTAAGTTTTGGCCACTCAAAGGCTCCCTCATTAAAAGTGACTGGCTGGCTGCAGTTGGCCTTGAGTTTGTCCGCAAAGAAAATCAGGCGTTCAAGGGGAACATTGTTTTCGCCCCAGCTGGGAGTGTTTTCATTTCCAATGGAAACGGCGTTTATAACGTCCTTGTAGTCATCTGCAATTTTAATCAGCTGGTCAAAGCGCCTGTCGTTCCACTGCCGCCGCTCGGCAAATTCCGCTTCGGAATAAGTTTTTTTAAGCCAGGGGCAGCCGGGATTGTTCAGCTCGGAGCAAATACCGGGGCCCAGCATCATCTTAAGGTCAAAGCCCTTGTCCCTGATTACCCGGCAGGTCGTCACAGCATACTCAACCGGATCGTACATCCTTATGTATTTATAACCAAGATTCACAAGAATCTGCAAATCTTCCACAATCTCTTCATAAGACGGATAAATTGCAGCAGCAGGCGACTGATTCCTTCTGTAGCCGGAATAACAAATCGCTTTTCCCCATTCAAACATAAAGCAAGTGTAACAGATTGCAGGGTCTCTTACCATTGATTTTTTTTCGGTTGTGTATGAATACTTTCGTCGGAGCACACTGGAGTAGTACAACCCGCTTTCCGGGGTTCCGGGGGCCCTGCCCCTCCATTGCTGCGCAAGTGCCGGCAAGCCGTCACCCCCTCCAATCGGGGCTAGGTCTCTCGGCAAGCAAGCGGCCCCCGCTATAACAGACCACTCAGAAATGAGCGGTGTCTATAGAAAATTGCGTATACATTCATTGACACCAACATATACCCGTGTTATTATCCTTAATTAGAGATGAAACATAAAAAATATAGACTCATCTCTAATTAAGGAATAAGGTTATGATTGGTCGAAAAAAAGAGATTGCTGAATTAAACAAGCTTTATGATAAAAACAATGCAGAATTTGTTGCGATTTATGGCCGCCGCCGTGTAGGAAAAACATATCTTGTAGATGAAACTTTTGCTGGCCGTATTACATTCAGACATGCTGGTCTTGCACCAAGCAAAGATGATGCAAAAGGTCATATGAAAAATCAGCTTGAACACTTTTATAAATCTCTACTCCTTCATGGAATGGAAGAATGCGATAAACCAAAATCATGGCTTGATGCATTTTTCCTGCTTGAAAAGTTTTTGCAAAAAATCGACGATGGTTCCCGTCAGCTAATTTTCATAGATGAGCTGCCATGGCTTGATACACCTCGCTCAAACTTTTTACAAGCTTTTGAAGGATTTTGGAACACATGGGCTTGCCATCGTAAAAACCTTATGCTGATTGTTTG
>CAMNHD010000036.1 GCA_946538875.1 uncultured Treponema sp. | reverse complement strand
ATAACGTTGATTTGACAGAGCTTCATAGCTTCAAGTGCAGTTTTGTGGCTTTGAGGAGTAACACAGGCACAGCATGAAGAGTCCACAGTTATTCTGACTTCCGGCAGTCTTGCCTTAAGGATTATTGCATTGCTTATGACGCAGATACCGGTGCAAAGGCCCACCAGCTCAATTCCATCCACGCCCTGTAGAGAGGCAATGTATTCTGCCAGTTCCATAGAACCAAATGAAGGCTTGTTGATTACAATTGAGTCGGCAACATCAAGGCTACTGGAAATCTGCCAGCCCTGGCTGCCTTCCACACAATGCACCACAGGCAGATTCTTTCCCTCCTGGGTTTCAAGATAATTCTCTTGATGGGTGTCACGGGTAAACACTACCGGATTCCCTGCCCTGCGGTAGGATTCAATCTTTGAAGCAACTGCAGGGACTATTGCAACGGCCTCTTTTGTTCCAAGGGCCGCATCAATAAAATCATTCTGCATATCAACAACAATAAGTACTTTCATAAAAACCACCTTTTTTGCAGGAAGTGTATCATACCGCGCCAGGTTTATCAACGCATAGCAATTTGTCAAAATTGATTTCCATATTCATTATTTTCCTGCCCTTAACAAACAGGGTTTTCTTTGGTATAATATATTTTAGAAATCGCAAGGAGAGTCTTTTATGAACAAGTCGAATCTTATTCTTAGTATTATAGTTGCTGTTCTGGGTCTGGTAGTACTTGTAATACCAGAAACATTTATCAAGATTGCAGTAATACTTATGGGAGCAGCCACAATCATAGAGGGACTCAACAGTCTTATAAAAGTGCGCCCGCTACTGGAGGACAAGGCTTTCCGCCGTCTTACCCTTATCCGCGGACTTGCAAGCATTCTGATAGGGCTTCTTGCCGTCTGTCTTCCGCTTGTTTTCTTCAACACAGTGCAGGGAGTCATCCGCGTTATGCTTTACGTGCTTGCCGTATACCTGATTGTTTCGGCTGTTGCGGAACTGTTTCTGGTGGCCCAGCTGAACCAGAACGGCATTTCCTCCCGGAACCACAAGATTCAGGCAATCTGGTTCTTCTTCATTGCGGTGATGCTTTTCCTGCTGCCTGCAAACTTCGGGGTCATAATTGTCAGAATACTCGGGGCAGTTCTGATAGTCTGCGGAATCGGCTATGCACTTTACTGCTGGCACAACCGCACAACTGAAGTCCAGCCCGAGAACCTGAGGGACGCAGACTCTCTTGAACAGAACGACTAAAATAGTATAATCTTTTCTCTCTATAAATAATTTTCACAAGCAAGGGGTGCATCATGGCGCATTGTATTGTTCCGGAAGCAGAAGAAATTCTTGACAAGAGTTTTCCGGTTTTGGACAAGGGTTTTGTCCGTTTGGTTGACTATTACGGCTCTGACCAGAGAATCGTCCAGTCCGCAAGGGTTTCCTATGGAGAAGGCACAAAGTCTGTAAGCCAAGACGGAGCTTTGATTGATTATCTCCTGCGCCACCAGCATACATCACCCTTTGAGCAGGTTGTATTCACATTCCACCTTAAAATGCCTATTTTTGTTGCACGCCAATGGGTACGTCACAGAATGGGCCGCATGAATGAGGTTTCAGGCCGCTACAGCATTATGAAGGATGAATTCTACGTCCCGGCAGATGACTGCATAGCCAAGCAGAGCTCCGACAACAAGCAGGGCCGCGACTCTGAGCCTCTTCCAAAGGACGAAGCCGAAAAAGTCCGCGCCTCATTTGAAAAGGGCCAGCAGGATGCTTACCAGACATACAGCAGCATGGTTGAAGAAGGAATTGCACGTGAAATCAGCCGCATAAACCTTCCGCTTGCACTTTATACAGAGTTCTACTGGCAGATGGACCTGCACAACCTGTTCCACTTCTTAAAGCTCAGGCTTGATTCCCATGCCCAGTACGAAATCCGTGAATATGCAAAGGTTCTTTTGGAAATGTGCCGCAAAGTGTGCCCTATGGCCACTGCATCGTTCGAGAACAACATGAATCAGGGAGTTACTTTCAACGGTGAAGAAATGGAAGCCTTACGGGCTGTACTAGCAGGTAAGGAAAATCCGCTTTCAGAAAAAAAGCTCAAACGGTTCCAGACCAAACTTGAAACCGGCATTCAACTGTAAAACCGCGTTAGGCAATGGAGCCCCGTAGTACCCGCGTATGCGGGTATGAGCGGACAGCGAAGGGCGGAACTGCCGACGGCGGCTCCACCGGCAACAGGCGCTTTGCAGCAGGAGTTTTTTCTGGACTGCGCGGCACCTGTTTTTTTTATCTGCAGGGTGCCGCCGGAACGCCTGTATGAAAAGAATCTTACTTGCCTGCAACAGCCTTCTTGACCGCATCGGCAAAGAGCTGATTCTGGTCGCTGCGGATCTGTGCAGAGAACTCAGGAGAACCGTCCTTTCCTGTGCGGTAGAAGTGCGCTGCATCGGCTGTGTAGGCCGGACTGTCAGGATTGTTTATCCACCAGTCAAGGACTGCAACAACACAGAGCGTATACTTTATGAGGTTGGCATTTGTCGCCGCAGTTGTGGCATCGTCGCGCTTTGCTCCAAGAAGCACGTCCAGGCGCTTTGAAACCACGTTGGGAATGTCAAAGTTATAGCGTGCCCACGGGTTCATCACACCGAGGACAGGCTTTTTACCGGCTGAATTCTCGTCTATGCGGCGGGCAAGGACTGTGAACACTGTGCGCAGATAGTCAGTGCGTGCCGCGAGCGGGCGGTACTTGCTGTCGCTGCGGGGCTTGCTGAGTGTCGGCGCATTGAATTTAAGATTAGGAAGGAAATCAAGTTTTGCGCGCCAGTAAAGGTTGTTGATATTTTCCTTGCCATACTGCGTACCGGAATAGTCGCTCTGGGAATAAAGCGAATTCATGAAGTTCTTGAGGTAGTCGCAGTAATTCTTGAAGAAATAGTCATCAAGATAGAAGCTCCAGTCACCCATTGCATCGGTCACTGAATCCTGCAGAGCCCCCAGCTTTTCATCAGCCTTGATGTTGAAGCTTATGTTGCGGCATCCGTGCAGCAGGTCGTCGATTATTTTCAGAAGCACAACCGTCACCTGGAGTCCGTTCTCCTGACTGAGCATATTGAAGCCTTCCGGGAATTTGTAAAGCGGCTGGAAATACGGGTACATGTCAGGATGTGCATCAAGCCGTGAAAAGCCTGCCTGCGGGAAGAGTTGTTCCAAAAGGCGGATACCGGCTGTAACGAGTTCGTCCTTTTTGCCTGCGATATGTCTCTGGGACTCTTCCTTTTTCTTTTTTGCTTCCTCTTCCTTTTTTATCTCATCCTCGGACTTCTTCTTTTTTTCCGGGAGCAGAAGGTCGAACTTGGAAAGTCCCACAAACTGCAGGATGTCTGCAATCTTCATGGTAAAGAACTGGGGGAATTCCACGTAATCCGATGAACTCATGCGCATAAGGAGGGGGTACATTCCCTTGATTATCTGGTTGTACACATAAATCCATTCTGTTATGCCCTGCTTTGCCAAGTTCTGCATCTTATCCTTGTCAACATTGGAATAGGCGGTTATGTCGGCATAGATTTCCTTGATGAGTGCAGGGACCTGCTGTTCACCGATGTAGTAGATTGTCAGCAGCTCATGGTAGACAGAGCGCACAAATGGAATCAATATTGGCACCGTCATTGTGTCGGCCGCCTGCTCCACGTCCACTGCAAGAATCTTAATATCGCGCATTGACCACTTGCCGACAGTTCTCAGGAATTTGAACTTGAGTTCCGTCTCTGTGGCAATCTTGGCCTTGTAAGTGTCAGGCGACAGCTGGATGAAAGTCTTTACCGTTCCGATAAATGACTGGAGATGCTCAACATGTTTCTTGACCTTGTACTCGGCAAAGTCCTTGGTGACCTTCTCCTTGTTCTTTGCGGAAAGCAAAAACAGGAAGTTGAAGACTCCGTAGTCCGGCTTAATCTGATATTCACTGGACTGCATGAGACGGTTCATCATCTTTAAGTCACGGGCCGTTACTGCCGGCAGGTCTGCATCTGTATTGATTCTTTTTGAAGCGCCGCTTGTATTTGTCTGCATATTCTTACTGCCACTCCCGGAACTGGATGAATATCCCATGGATGAGGAAAGCGCCGCGCTGCGTGCAGAATTGTCCGAGGCGGAAACTCCTGCTGCTCTTGCAGAAGATTCCCTGCGTGTTCTACGCGGCATTTTGCTGGTATCCACAGGAACTGAGCGTTCCGGTAGTATTTCTCCTCCCAATATTTTAGTCATGGTCATTGCTTCTTCCGCATTCAAAGGACCTATATTTTGGCGTGTATGCTCAAAAGTGCCCGGTGCGAACGATCTAACTGAACCTTTTTTTGTTTCTTCGCTATCAGCCATTTTAACTCCTAAAGACGAATTGCGTACTTTTTGGTAAGTGCCGGAAAGCCCTTGAGGTTTAATTTTTCCCCTTGAGCCGTCAGAAGCATTCCATCAAGCGTACCATAGATTGTATGGTATTCTGTACGCAGAACCATAACACTTATGATATTCATATTATCGGAAATTGGTGAAAATGTTAAATCAATCATGTTTTCCGTGTCCTGAATTATCCATTTATTCAGTATACCATAGTGGTGGGTAATTACAACAGGGGGCAAGGGTGTTATCCGGCCGTTGTAGAATAAAATATTCGAATTGTAGCGCTCCGGTGAGGCCGCATCCTGAGAACCTGCCTCCAGCCGTACTGCTATGGAATTGCCGTTCACCACTGCAAAGCCTGTTATGAATTCTCCATTGCTCTTGAAGCGCATATAGGTTCTGTTCATATCAAAAAAGCATATTCCTTCAGAGTCAGGCATAGTCTGGGTTATTCCGTTGCTGTGTTCCAGGGAAAGCGCCCCATGCAGCGGATGGGTGGCATTGTAGCGGGCAGTGCACCTTCGGAATGTGGGAGAAGGCAACACGCATGTGAATTCGGCAAATTTGTCGGAATCAAAGGGGGAAACAAAGGTTCCCTTTGCGGAGGGACGGCCGCTTCCGCCATGAAGGTTGAACAAAACCGACAGCTTATTGTGGTGCCGGTCCCAGCTTATACGGATGTATCTTCTTTTCTTAAAGCAGGATGTGGATGCACATTCCAGTCTGTGCGGGACAAAGCGCCGCCGTGGTCCCATGACTGTGTGATAGACATGTTTCTGCCTGGTGGTAGTATTCCAAAAAGTAAAGTCCGCGTAGCCAAAGATTTTTGCGTCAAAGAAATCTATGCAGCCTATGTATTCTCCCAGGTTAAAAAAATATGAGAGACGGCTTTTTATGCGGATATTGTTCAGTACTACAGGAATGGGCAGGTCAGTGTAGGCCTTTGATACCCCCCGGATATCCAGCCGTCTGGGGTGGCCGCTGAAGGTGCCGAAAACCGGTATTCCATTCTTTACGAACTGTTCCGGGCATTCCTCTATTGGTCTTGTGTACAAAATTCTCCTCGATAGAGTTCCAGTTTTTTGCTTGCAATTGCAGAACTCTCTGAATCATACAATCTATTTATTATAGCTATTTTTTTCAGTTTAGGGCAAGAGGATTTTTTCTTGGTTTTATGATAGACTTTGACTTATGAAATTCAAGAACAAAATCATACTTTCCAACATCATTATGGTGACTGTTCCTCTGGTGCTTGCGCTTTTGATGTGGGGGGCATTTTCTGCATTCAATATCAAAAACTATTCGGGCAGTTCTGCCGATGACACGCATCTTGCCGACATGAGGCTTATTCTTGGCATCTATGAGTCAGGAATCAGGAATATCCACTGGAAGGATTTGGAAGCGGAGCCTTCAAAAACTGGATTGAATGAAAAAACTGCACCCGGCACTGCAAAATCTGCCGACGATACTGTAAAAGCTGCCCCCGTTTCCGAAAATACGCCTGATTCAGCGAAGACAACACCCTCAGCCTCAAACAGAGAGTCTCTTTCCTCCACACTCCAAACCATTCAGGAACTTGGAGAAAGCGGCTTTAGATTCAATGTAGCACGTTCAGGTGCCACATTCTTTTCAAACTTTCCAAAAAAGGATCTTACCTTGGTCCGCTACATAAGATCCCCCTCTATTAGCATAGAAGAAAACCGTGCGCTGATCCGCCAGATAATCAGACAGGACGGCACCAGCTATGCGGTTACAGCCTTGTACGACAAATCCCTTGCTGACACCCAGGTGCACAAATCACTCCTCCCCATTTACTCCGTACCACAGAATGTACTGTTAATATTCATGGCAATTGTGGCCAGCATTATCATAGCACTGAATTACCTGTTGACCAGCTACCTTACAAAAGCCGCAAACCTTGAACGCCAGGTGCTGAATATTTCGGAGATGGCCCGGACACAAAATGCTGAAGTACTTGCTTCCGTAAACGGAGAACTGCTTGTGCCGGACACTTTTACCGTAAAAGAAAATGTCAGTCAGGAAAGCGAGAGAGAATGCATCTCGTATCATGAGCTGCGTATCCTAAAGCCGGAACATAAAGTCACCGTCAGGGGCAAAGTCGTAGAACTTAAGAACAAGGAGTTTGAACTGCTGTGCTTTCTCGCACAGAATCCGGGCATAGTCTTTTCAAAAGATACGCTCTATGACCGGGTATGGGGTCAGGAATCTTACGGAGAAACAGCCACCGTGGCAGTCCACATAAACCGGCTCCGTGAAAAAATCGAAGCGGATCCAGCTGCCCCGGAATATATCTTTACAGTATGGGGAGCCGGTTATAAATTTGCAGGCGAGTAATGAACAGTTTCTGAAAATCCTCACCGCATTTTTTTTAGATTTTTTCCTTAATTTATAAAAAGTTTAAATTCATAAACTAGTCTAGGGTAAGACTTGGAGGCATAAAAAAAATGGCAGATAAAAAAATCAACATCGGTGCGACAGACATAATTCTCTTCGTCCTCAGCATAATATTTACAGCAGGACTTCTTACATTATTTGGTCCATGCAGGGGACCGAAAGCTGACGGCAGCTGGATGTCCTGCCGCTGGGCCGCAAATGCTGAAACCGGACTCGCATTTGTAATGACAATAATCAGCCTGCTTCACCTCTGTATTGCAAACTCAAAGGTAAAGTCCGGGCTTTCCCTTGCCCTTATGCCGGCCGGTATTCTGGCGGCTTTACTACCTGACCATCTCGTAAAGCTCTGCATGATGGAGACAATGAGGTGCCACACAATAATGCACCCGGCTGTGACAATCATTTCCTCTGCCATCACAATCATTGCGTTCATAGACGTCCTGCTCCAGTCCCGCAAAAAGTAAGGCCTAAAAACACTGCCGCAACCAACAGTGTTTCTAGAGCATGGACCAAAAGTATGGACCGGCGCCTTGGCTAAATCCTGCCTCAGCTGACTGTGACCACCACCGACAAAGGCTCCGATGCCCCCAGCCTGCGGGAAAATTCAACAGGGGCACTGTCGGACACTATGACCAAATATTCTCCCGGAACAATCACAGAATCCCCATCAGCAGTTACAGTGGCAAATGCTTTCCGATCTAGTTCAAAGCAGACACGCTCCCTGCAACCGGCTTCAACAATGATTTTTGTAAAGCCGCAAAGGGAACACTTAGGATCATCAGCTCCCCGATTCTTCTTTGCAACATAAACCTGCACAACTTCCGCAGCCTTTAGTTTACCGCAGTTTTCGACATCCGTCTGAACGCAAAGCCTCTCACCGCCGTCCTTCCATTCACAGTTCAGCGCAGAGAATTGCCAAGTGGTATAGCTCAGTCCAAAACCAAATGGAAACAGAGGCTCCTTTTCTGCATAACGGTAAGTCCGCCCCTTCATGCTATAGTCATCGAATGCCGGAAGATCACTTGTATGAGCCGGGAACGTAATCGGGAGATGTCCACCAGGAACCGCATCACCGAACAGCACATCTGCCACCGCATTGCCACCTTCCTCTCCGGGATACCAGGCAAACAGCACCGCATCGGCTATATCGGTCGGGAAAGAAACCGCCGCACCGCCTGTAAGCACAAGAACCACAGGAGTCCCCCTCTCGTGCAGCGCCCTAAGATAGTCCACCTGATGCTGAGGCAGTTCTATCGCATCACGGTCGCCACGCAAAGTCTCCACTGCATCGCCTTCTTCACCTTCCATCATGGAGTCAAGGCCAAAACATGCCACCACCACATCCGCACTTTCCGCCATACCCACTGTCCAGCCACGCTGGACACTGTCGTGGTACATTCCAACACCATGATGATAGTCAAGTGTAATCTCCGGCCGTTCAGTAATTTTTCCGCAGATTCCTTCAAGGATGGTGACCATACGTGGGTTCAGCCCATAATAGTTTCCAAGCAGCACTTCAATGCTTGAGGCTGTAGGCCCGACAACAAAAATCTTATGTATATTCTTGTCCCTGGTAAGCGGCAAAAGATTTTTCTCGTTCTTGAGAAGCACCATCGAATCAACCGCCGCCCTCCGCGCAAGCGCCCGTTTTTCCGGGGTATCCACGTCCTTTGCCCCAAGATGCCCCCACTTTGAACCCTCGATGGAATCAAACATCCCAAGTTTTTCCTGGGTCATCAAAAGTCTGAACACCGACTGATTGATTTTTTCTTCAGACAAAAGACCACGGCGCACCGCATCCAAAGCAGCATGGTAAGTGCAGCCGCAGTTAAGATCACAGCCGGCAGAAATCGCCTTTGCGGCAGACTCGGCAGGCCCCGCAGTAACCTTGTGGTTTTCGTGAAAATCTTTTACGGCCCAGCAGTCGCTCACGACATGTCCCTTAAAGCCCCACTTTTTACGCAGGACATCATTCAGCAGGAACTCACTGCCACAGCAAGGCTCGCCGAACAGACGCTGATACGCCCCCATCACAGACTCAACGCCCTGGTCTACAAGTGCCTTGAACGCAGGAAGATATGTCTCCCACAAATCCTTGGTGCTGGGATGCACGTCAGCTGTATGCCTAGTACTTTCTGGTCCGGAATGAACCGCAAAATGTTTAGCACAGGCAGCAAGCTTCAAGTTCTCAGGATCATTTCCCTGAAGTCCACGGACAGCCGCACACCCCAGTCTGGAAGTAAGATACGGATCTTCTCCGAACGTTTCCTGTGCACGCCCCCAGCGGGAATCACGCACGATATTGATGTTGGGAGTCCAAAAAGTAAGACCACGGTACTGTCCATGACCGCCCGCTTTTTCCGCCTCATTGAACTTGGCGCGTGCCTCGTCAGAAATCGCACTGTACTCTTCCTCAACAAGAGCCTCGTCAAAAGTCGCCGCCAGTCCTATTGTCTGCGGAAAAACAGTAGCAGTTCCATTGCGCGCCACACCATGAAGGCCTTCACTCCACCAATTGTAAGGCTCGATTCCCAGCCGCGGAACCCCCATGCTCTCATGCAGCATAAGGCCAACCTTTTCCTCAAGTGACATCCGTGCAATCAAGCCATTCACTTCAGCAACGCGTTCATCATATTTTTTTGACATATATACTCCTACAAAAAGCCAAGCAAGCGGACATGTTCAATCAGCGGACTTGTTTTCAAATGCTTTTTCTCCATCTTAAAATACAAAGCGCACAAAAACAAGAGTTCATGGCGGCAGACACCAAAATCAATTTTACTAAAAAGAATGCCAAAGCGGCCGGATATTCCTTTTGGCTTTTTCCGTTACTGGGACCCGCCCAAGTTTTTGCATGTCTTTAACAGCTTACCAGCCTCGTGAATTTTCAATGATTATTTTAAAATTTTACTTGACAAACCACAATAGATACAGTATATTTAGATAAATTAGTACGACGCTGGGTAGAGCAGTTGGCAGCTCGTCGGGCTCATAACCCGGAGGCCGTTGGTTCAAGTCCAACCCCAGCTATTAACAAGAGCAGTTCTTGGCAAAAAGAATTGCTCTTTTTTATTTTTAATACTAGTTTTCCAAAAAGGACTCGAACCGGAATGAGCGCGCCGACCATAAGGCAGACGGTTTTTCCCGATCTTTAGTGGATATAATAGCTGGAAAATTTTGACTGTCTATGCTATAATTTGCTGATATATTTTTGTCTTGAGAAAATGTTTATGAGTAACTTTGCCTTTTTACAAGTTTACTGGC
>CAMNHD010000035.1 GCA_946538875.1 uncultured Treponema sp. | reverse complement strand
CATCATCCAGAGCATTGCAGAACAGACAAACCTTCTGGCCATGAACGCCGCAATCGAAGCCGCCCACGCAGGCGAAGCAGGAAAAGGCTTTGCAGTAGTCGCCGACGAAATCCGCAAGCTGGCCGAGCAGAGCAATACCCAGGGAAAGAACATCACGGAAAGCCTCAAGACCCTTGAGCAGGTAATTGCCGCAGTTTCAACAAGCACAAAACTCGTCCAGGATCAGTTCGGCGAAATCATGAATCTTTCAAGAACTGTAAAGGAGCAGGAAGACGTCGTGATGAACGCCATGAAGGAACAGACCCAGGGCAGCCAGCAGATACTCATCGCAATGCGCAACATCGACGACTCGACCGTAAACGTAAGGACCGACGCAAACGAAGTCTTTGAAGGCGGAAAGGAAGTTGTGGAACAGATGAACACCTTGGGAACCACCAACCAGAGCATCCACGATTCCATGTCGCAGATGTCCGCCGGCACAAGTGAAATTCTCAGCGCTGTAAAAAACGTCAACCAGACAACTGCACGCAACAAGGAAGCAGTGGCAAATCTTGTGTCAGAGATGAGCAAATTCAAATTATAATAATTCCGGAGCACACAGCATTGTCCACAATCAGATGCCCGCTGCAAACGGCTGGACAATGCTCTGCGCAACCCGCTTTCCGGGCTTCCGCTCACGCTCCAGACTGCCTTCCGGCAGCCCTTACGGCCCTCCAATCGGGGCTACACCGTCCGCTTAGGGTCAGCAACAACAACCGGAGTGTTTTCACCAGGCCCCGCCACAGTATCCGCACCGCCAAGCGCCATCCCTGATTCTATACTCTCCACTAAATGCAGAATCCTGTTCCCCTGCGCAAGCGTAATCTTCTGGCTGTTATCCTTCTGCATAATAGACTCAAGAACCATGTCATTCAGCCTAAGTCTTTCCGCACTGCTCAAGTCAGGCAACGCCTTGACCGCAGCCTCAACCTTATGCGCCACCTGTAAATCCAAAGTCTTCCCAAGCATTATATAAGAGACAACCTGGTAACCGGTCACCAGAATCAGTGCCCCCACCTGGGCCATTCCGTAAAGAGTAGAAGCCACCACAGAGTTTTCACCCGTAGTGAACTTTTCAAGCAAAGGCTCAATAGCCGCCAGAATATCCGTGAAAATCTGATGCTGCAGGAACATCAGCACAACCGCCGCAATCAGCAGCACAACGCACAGCACAATCATCAGCACATGCGCCGAAAGCAAAGTGGTAGCCGCATTCGCAATGAATCTGCCCAGAGACTTAAAGAAGCCCCCGATTTTATGCCATATACCAACAGCCCCCTTTCCCACGGCAGGACTACGGTTTGCCACAAGAGTCTTAAGCTGGTTCAGCAAAAGAACAATGCCCATCACCATCACCACAGCCACAAACACAGTCATCAAAGTCCTCAGGGTAGCATTCCCCCTGACATACACATCATAGATGTTCGAGGAATCAAAGAAAAAGAAGATAAGAAACTTGATTATACAAAAAATAATTCCAAGGAACAAAAGCATCATAGGATTCTGGCCAATAAACGCCGCGCTCACCTTGCGCCCCAAAAGTTCCGAAAAGAAATCCCCGAACAGCACAAGGGCAAGAATCACCCACTCAAGAACAGCAAGTCCGGAATAGGGCAGAAGCACCACATTGTAAAAAGCAGAATACACAAAGAACAGCCCCAGCAGGTCAAGCACAAGACTCACCCCGGTAACCCCCTCGTGCCTTATGGAAGTTCTGAAATTATACGCATTGAGCGCATGAAAAAAACCGAACAAAGAGACAATCGCAATCTGCGGAAAATAAGTCACAGTAAGACGCACCATCCCCGCCTTGTTCACATACATGGAAGAAAGCCAGAAGACAAAAATCCCAAAGCCCAGCAGCAGAGCCTTGTGCGCATAAGTTTCCGCCAAGGTTTTATTTTCCATAAGCGCCCCCTACTCCATCACATATTTTGGAAAAGAATCCCAGGTTATTCCCATAAAATTCTTACGCTTGCGGTTACAGAAATTCCTAACCGTCTCAAGATACAGCGACTGCTGAGTAAAAATAGCATTCTGGCCAAGTTCCCTCTCATACTTTTCCTTATAGCGGCTGATCTGCTCAGTAATCTGCAGAAAAGCAAGGTTATTCTTTTTACCGCTCCTGTACATCTCGAAAATATTCATGCAGCAGAGACTAGCCCCGTACTCCGAAAGATGCTGCACCGGTTCGCACAGATAGGAAATGTAAGTGGAATACAGCACCGCATTTCCCTTTTCAAACTGTTCATAATACTTGATGCAGTAGAACGGAATTATCTCGGCACAACGGTAACTTTCCATTGCCGTGAAATTCTTTTCCTGAAGATAATTCACCAGATACAGGGAATTCTTTACAAAATACAGAGCATCCACAGTTTCGTAACTTGACACTGCCTGTTCATTTTTGTTCTTGAGATTACGCTTGTTCCAGTAATAGCCGCCGAATTCAAAAAAATAATTGTACAGATTCCTGGGCACAGAAGGGTCAGTCTTGAGAACCGCAATCTGACCAATCGCTTCGGTCATACGGTTGTTGTCAATATTCGTAAGAATCTCCACCACAGGGTCGCTTACGTTGGCCGTAAAAGAAAGCATCGGTTTTGACGCAGAGATTTCCGCCGAAATTTCCTGATTTATAAACTGTTCGATTTTCAGTGCAGGCACAGCAATCAAAATAAGCGCCAGTACCCATTCGCACACAATCAAAACTATCCGCCTTTTTTTCATCACATCCTCATAAGTCTATTGTAAAACAATTAATGCAACATTACAAGGATTTTCAAGGACGGTACTTTACACCCGCATTCCCTCCATTCAGCGTAATCCGCAGCCTTACTGCTTTCAAGATCCCCGCTTTCCGTGGTTCCAGGCGCAGGCGCCCGCTTGCGCGCCACTCCAATCGGGCGTATGCCGTCTGGAATGGCCGCAAAACATTCTATGCGCGGTTCAAGTGGATTGCAAAACCGTTTATCTCTTTGTCCAGATAAACAATCTTCAGCGGCGACTTTCCAGCCTCGCCCTTCCACTTCTTTGTCTCCTCCACAGCATGATAACCAAACTGTTCAAGGTAAACCAGGGCGCGTTCCACATTGTAAGTAGAAAAAGCAATATGCCCATGCGCACCGCGGCCGTCTTTTTTCATAAGGTCAAAAGCGTCTCCGCAGAACCAGGAAGAATTGCCTTCCACCCCCTGATAACCGAACACGCCGAATTCCTTTGCTGCGGCAGAAGCAGACTCATTTCCGTCAAAGTTCATTCCCATGTGGATGAACTTGAATCCAAGCATAGCCTTTACAGCCTGGCAGGAAAGACGGGTGATTTCGTCCCAGTTTCTGTCCTTAATGAGTTTTTCCTGGACCATCCAGCTTCCACCCACAGCCGCAATATTAGCACACTTCATATACTCCCCGATGTTCTGTTCATTGATTCCACCGGTCGCCATAAATTTCACAGTCGGGAAGGGACCTGCCAGAGCCTTCAGCGTCTTTACACCGCCACTTGCCTCCGCCGGAAAGAACTTAAGCACAGACAGTCCCTTGCTCATGGCAACTTCAACCTGACTAGGACTTGAAACTCCAGGATAAACAGGTACATTCTGACTGATACAATAGTCCACGGTCTCCGGATTGAATCCCGGCGAGACAATAAAACGCGCACCAGCCGCAATAGCCTTTCTGGCAAGTTCAGGATTGATTACAGTTCCTGCTCCAACAAGCATCTCAGGATGAGCATCGCTTACTTTTCTGATGCATTCCGCAATCTTTGCAAAACCGGCTTCGCCTTCGGTAGTACGGAACGTAATTTCAATAGCGCTGATTCCACCCCTGAGCAGGGCTTCTGCCAAAGGGAGGGCGTCTTCCGCACAGTCCATCTTTACAACAGGAATCAAACCGGCTTCCTCAACCTTTCTGCTTATTTCTTCAAACATACATTCCTCCATAATCGAGATGCACTCTATAAATCTTATTTTAGCATTTAATTTCAAAATTGAAAAGTGATATCAATATCAAAATTTGAATTTTTTCTCTGAAAACAGTAACTTTTCACTTGAAAGACTTCACTTCTAAGTATAACATATAAACATGACTAGATTATCCTCACAAGAACTGACAGACGAAGAGGCAAAACTTGCCTTACAGGAATGCGTGGAAATTGTACGCAGAAACCTTCCTCTCTATAGAGACAAATCGCAGAACCACTCAAGCGTAAACGGCATCTACCCAACATGCCCGAACGACCAGTGGACCACAGGCTTCTGGCCGGGAGAACTATGGCTCTCATACAGTGCAAGCCATGACCCGTCGTTCAAGGATGCCGCTCTTTGCCATGTGGCAAGCATGGACTACCGCATCCGCAACAAGATTTCTGTTGACCACCATGACATGGGTTTTCTTTACTCTCCCTCCTGTGTGGCAGCATGGAAACTCACCGGTGACAAGACCGCCCGCCAGGCCGCGCTTCTTGCCGCTGACCAGCTTATCAGCCGCTACCAGGAAAAGGGACGCTTTATCCAGGCATGGGGTCAGATGGGACAGGCAGACAACTACCGCTATATCGTTGACTGCTTGCTGAACACACCTCTCCTGTACTGGGCCAGCAGGGAAACCAAGGATTCAAAGTATGCAGAAATTGCACGCGCCCACACAGAGACATGCATGGCAAACTCCATCCGCAAGGACGGTTCCACATACCACACCTTCTTTATGGACATCAACACCGGAGCCCCTCTCTATGGAAAAACATGCCAGGGCTATGCAGACGATTCAGTCTGGGCCAGAGGACAGGCATGGGGCGTATACGGTTCTGCACTTGCATACCGCTATGACCCAAACCCGGAATATTTAAAAGCCTTCCATGCAACCGCCGACTTCTTCCTTTCAAAGCTTCCTGCCGACAACATTCCTTACTGGGACATGATTTTCAACGATGACAATGCTGTTCATGACGGAGAAACAGAACCCCGCGACTCTTCCGCCGCCTCGATTGTGGCATGTGGACTTCTGGACATGGCACAGCAGCTCGCCCAAAAGGACGCCGATGCAAACTCTCAGGAAATCAAGGACTGCCTGCACAACGCAAGGGTCCTGCTCAAATCACTTGTCGACAATTACGCAGTGCATCAGTGCGATGTCCAGGAAGGAAAGGCGAACGGCCTTGTTCTCCACGGAACATACAGCAAAAAGTCACCATACAATACCTGCACCCCGGAAGGTGTGGATGAATGTGTCTCATGGGGCGACTACTTCTACATGGAAGCACTTACCCGCATACTCAACCCCGCATGGGATTTGTTCTGGTAAGACTCAAGGGCCGGATACACTATGGAACAAGTCTACCAGCAATTCAAAAATTCACTCCCCAGAGAACTCACTCCATTCGAGCCGTTTCCAAAGGCACAGGACAGGCTTTTCTGGGAAGGTCTTTCCCCCGAGTACAAGGACTATATTCTTGAGCAGGGAGAACTGGCACTGGAAACAGTAAGAACCAGGGGGTGGCCCGCAATACTTGCAAGCCATTACCTGGATTTTTACCGCACCGGAAACCGCATTCAATTTGAAGACCCGTATTTTAACCGCCGCGCGCTGCTTTCCTGCCTGATTCTTGCCGAATGCACCGAGTACAAGGGCCGCTTTCTTGATGCAATAACAGACGGAATATTCCTTTTGTGTCAGGAAAGCGGATGGCAGCTTCCACCACACAACAACGGTCTTCCCCTGCCAAACATAAGCCAGCCTATCATAGACCTCTTTGCCGGAGAAACTGCATGTCAGCTGAGCATGGCCGCCTATCTGCTGGGAACAGAACTTGACCATATTTCACCGCTTGTCACGGAGCGTATCAAGTCCGAACTTCAGCAGCGCATAGTCATCCCCTACCAAAACGAACACTTCTGGTGGATGGGAGAAGGCGAAAAGCCAATGTGCAACTGGACCCCATGGATAACACAGAATATCCTTGCCTCACTTTTCCTTACAGAAAATGACTACTGCACAAGAATTGCCGTCATACAGAAAGCTCTCTACAGCATGGACTGTTTTGTCAAGGATTACGGCGATGACGGCTGCTGCAGCGAAGGTCCCGAATACTACAGACACGCAGGCCTCTGCCTTTCAAATGTCACTCAAATCCTGAATATTGTGACACAAGGCCTCTTTAGTCCTATCTTCAAGAGCATCAAGATACGCTGCATGGCAGAATACATAATGAACATGCACATCCCAGGCTCCCGGTACTACATCAACTTTGCAGACGCTTCCCCGGCCGCAGGAAAATCCGGTGCCAGAGAATACGACTTTGCAAAAGCCGTAGACAGCAGACCCCTGCAGAACTTTGCCCTGGAGCAATGGCACAGCTCAAGCACAAAGGAAAAACTTCTTGGGCTCAGTGCTGATTCCCGCACAGGAAACAACCTCTACTACCTGATGCAGGTTCTAAGCCTTTCAGCAGAAATGGATTCCTCCAATGCCAGCGTTGAACTGAGCACAAGAGAAACAAACATTCCTTACACGAGCATAGGAGTCTACATATTCCGCAGGGGGCCATACACCCTTGCAGTAAAGGCCGGAAACAATGCAGACAGTCACAACCACAATGACACCGGCAGCATAAGCCTGTACAAAAATGCAGAGCCATTCCTCATTGACGTTGGTGTTGAAAGCTACAGCGCAAAAACTTTTTCCAGCGACAGGTACAGCATCTGGACTATGCAGAGTGCTTACCACAACCTGCCCACAGTAAACGGCGTGATGCAGAAGGACGGCGCTGAATACAAGGCCACAAATGTGGAGTATTCAGAAGACAGCATAGGCATGGAGCTTGCACAGGCTTATCCCAAGGAGGCACTGCTTGAGTCCTACCACAGGACATGCACTGTGAGCCGTGACGGAATAACAGTGGAGGACACTTGCCGCGTAAGTTCAAGCGCAAACAGGATGCCCGCCGTTCTTAGCCTTATGTTCTGCCGTGAACCAAAACTGGTCGGCTCCGGCACAGACAGGCAAGAACTCACAATAGCCGCAGGCACACTTGGCAGCCTAAGAATATCCAGCCCGGTTGAACCGCAGGTACAAATAGAAACAATTCCTGTTTCGGATCCACGCCTTAGAAGGGCATGGCCTGACACTCTATACAGGGTGCTTATACACTTTGCACAATCACTCACTCTTTATATTGAATAGGAGAAAACATGAACTTTACAATTACAATCACAGACAAGAACAAAAAAGTACTTCTTGAAAAATCCGCAGAAACTGAACTCTTTGCGGTTTACGACGGAGTATACAATGAAGGTGACAGCATTTCGCTCAAAGCCTCAGAGCCAGGATTTGTAGTCTGCCGCCTGGACGACTGCATGGACAACACCTTTGCATACCTCAACGGGACTTATGTGCTTGAGATTCCCTTCAACGAAAAGAAGGCTTCTTACAATCCAAGGAGTTTTACCGGAGAAAGACATTACCTCTACGTCAGAAAAGCCGACAGTTCGGAAATCTCCGTAAGAAAAAACCTTGCATTCAATCCGTGGGACTGCCACGAAAACACAGCACTTTTCCCGCACACCTGGGCAAATGTCGAAACCCGCGGCGAATCAGTCTTTGCCTCCCGCAATGCAGTGGACGGACTCCTTGCCAATACTTTCCATGGCGAATGGCCCTATTCCAGTTGGGGAATCAACAAGAATCCCCTGGCAGAACTTCACCTTGAATTTGGACGCCCGGTCACAGTAGACACGATAGTCCTCTATCTGAGGGCAGACTTTCCGCATGACGCATGGTGGACCAGTGGAACAATCACATTCTCCGACGGCACCACACTTGTCTGTAAACTGGAAAAAAGGGGAGATGCACAAGTCTTCACATTCCCGGCAAAAACCATCACCAGTCTGAAGCTTGACAATCTTATCAAAGCAGACGACCCTTCACCCTTCCCTGCTTTGACACAGATTCAAGTGTATGGAACCGAAGCCTGAACGGGGAGTTGCGGGGTGTCCCCGCAGAGGGGGTAGGCGCAAATGAGGGCCTGCCCGAATTGAAGCCGAGGGGGAGACTTTCCCCTCCGCAATGTATTGATTTTTTTACCGCTGGATTCTGCCCGAACCGTCGCCGCCGGCAAGCTTTGTCACTTCGTCAACGGAAACCATGTTGTAGTCACCGATGATTGTGTGCTTGAGGGCACTCGCCGCAACAGCCCAGTCAATTGCCTTCTGGGTATCCATATTGTTAAGCAGCGCATAAATGAGACCTGCGCCAAAACTGTCACCGCCGCCGACACGGTCCACAATCCACAGTTCATACTTCTTTGAAAAACAGAAATCCTTGCCGTCATAAAGCAAAGCCTGCCAGTCATTACGGTTTGCATTTATGGAAGAACGCAGGGTAATCGCAACCTTCTCAAAGTTGGGGAATTTTTCCTTGAGCTGACGGGCAACACTCTTGTATCCTTCGCTGCTAAGAGTTCCCTTGGTTGTGTCAGTGTCCTCGGCCTTGATTCCGAACACATCATTTGCATCGTCTTCATTGGAAATGCAAACATCAACGTACTTGCAGATTTCTTCCATTGCAGTGCGTGCCTGTTCACGGGTCCACAGCTTGCCACGGTAGTTAAGGTCACAGCTCACTTTGATGCCGGCCGCATGAGCCGCACGGGCACCTTCAATGCATGCCTGTACCATGTTCTGGCCAAGGGCCGGAGTAATGCCGGTGATATGGAACCATGAAGCTCCTTCCAGAATCTTCTTCCAGTCAAATTCGCTTGGAAGTGCAGTCTGAATTGATGAGCCTGCCCTGTCGTAGATACATTTGGAGCCGCGCTGAGACGCACCCTTTTCATTGTAGTAGATTCCTACACGGTCACCGCCGCGCACAATATAATCAGTGTGCACTCCATAACGGCGCAGGGAGTTCACTGCAGCCTGACCGATTTCATGCTTTGGTAATTTTGTGACGTAATAAGCGTCCAGTCCATAGTTTGCAAGTGAGACCGCAACATTTGCCTCTCCGCCGCCAAAAGTGGTCGTCATGCTGTCAACCTGCACAAAGCGGTAATAGTCCGCAGGCTGAATACGCAGCATTATTTCTCCAAATGTCACAACTTTAGCCATAAAAAACTCCTGCTATAATTATTGTCATGACGGGGCATTCTCTCTGACTGCTCCATCTCCAGTCTTGATTATAATTCCGAATATTTGATATGTCAATTAAAAAGTGATATCTAATTTTGAATTCTGCATTATTTTTCTTTACAAAAAACACTTTTTGGTTTATGATATTAAATAAGGGATTTTTATCCGGTTATCATTTTTAAGGAGCTACATACAATATGGACATTTTATCTTCATTTTCACTCAAAGGAAAGGTTGCCTGGGTAACAGGTGCTTCTTATGGAATCGGTTTTGCCATTGCTTCTGCCTATGCCGCCGCCGGTGCAAAGATTGCATTCAATGACATCAATCAGGAAAAGGTTGACATGGGTCTTAAGGCTTACAAAGATGCCGGTATCGACGCAAAGGGTTACGTCTGCAATGTCTGCAACGAAGATGATGTAGCCGCCACAGTCAAGAAAATCAACGCCGACCTTGGCACAATCGACATTCTTGTAAACAATGCAGGAATCATCAAAAGAATTCCTATGACAGAAATGAAGGCCGAGGAATTCCGCGCAGTTATCGATGTTGACCTGAACGCACCATTCATTGTTTCCAAGGCAGTGATTCCTCAGATGATTGAAAAAGGACATGGAAAGATTATCAACATCTGTTCAATGATGAGCGAGCTTGGACGCGAAACCGTCAGTGCCTATGCAGCCGCAAAGGGCGGACTCAAGATGCTCACACGCAACATCTGTTCTGAATATGGAAAGTACAACATCCAGTGCAACGGTATTGGACCAGGTTACATCGCAACCCCGCAGACAGCCCCTCTCCGCGAGCGCCAGGCCGACGGCTCACGCCACCCATTCGACTCATTCATAGTCGCAAAGACTCCTGCCGAACGCTGGGGTGATCCTACCGACCTTCAGGGACCTGCTGTATTCCTTGCCAGCGATGCCTCAAACTTTGTGAACGGTCACGTTCTTTATGTTGACGGAGGA
>CAMNHD010000034.1 GCA_946538875.1 uncultured Treponema sp. | reverse complement strand
AAAAGCCTTTTGGTTTTGTTGACGAGAACGGCGAATACCAGGGATATGACGTTTACTTTGGAAACCGCATTGCCAAGGATCTTGGCGTAAAGGTAAAATATGTACCGGTTGAAGCAGCTGCCCGCGTTGAAGTTCTTGCGACTGGAAAAGTTGACCTTGTTCTTGCTAACTTTACAGTTACTCCAGAACGCGCTGAAAAAGTTGACTTTGCACTTCCCTACATGAAGGTTGCACTTGGAATTGTTTCCCCAAAATCTGCATTGATTACTGACCCTGCCCAGTTAAACGGCAAAACCCTCATCATTGCAAAGGGAACCACCGCTGAATCTTACTTCTCCAAGAACTACCCGGAGATTAAGCTCCTTAAATTCGACCAGTATTCAGAAGCCTACAATGCCCTGCTTGACGGACGCGGAGACGGTCTTTCAACTGACAACACAGAGGTTCTTGCATGGGCAATCGAAAACCCAACTTTTGCTGTTGGTGCCGGAGCAGACTCTATCGGAAGCCTGGATGCCATCGCCCCTGCTGTACAGAAGGGTAACAAGGATTTGTTGAACTGGCTGAACAATGAAATCAAGGAACTTGGAAAGGAAAACTTCTTCCATGCTGATTACGAGGCAACACTGCGCAACGTTTACGGAGCTGAGTCTGATGCAGACTCCCTGGTTGTCGAAGGCGGAGAACTCTAATAAGAACCATGGACTTTGAGTTTATAAGGCAAGTCATTCCACTGTACGTGCAGGCAGCATTGCTTACACTTAAGGTAGGTGGCGGAGCTGTGGCACTTTCACTTGTGGTGGGAATGCTATGTGCTGTAATCCGTTACTGGAAGGTTCCTGTACTGAATGTGATTGTACGCATTTACATTGAACTTTCCAGGAACACGCCTCTTTTGATTCAACTCTTTTTCCTATATTTTGCACTGCCCAGGCTTGGGATAAAACTTTCAAGCCTACAGTGCGGTCTTATCGGACTCACATTTCTTGGCGGTTCCTACATGGCAGAAACATTCCGTTCCGCTCTTGAAACTGTGGGCCGCAGTCAGCTGGAAAGCGGAATGTGCATCGGGCTTACAAAAATACAGCTGGTAAGATATGTTGTCCTGCCCCAGGCCCTGACTGTGTGTGTACCGGGACTTGTGGCAAACTTTATCTTTATGCTGAAGGAAACTTCTGTGTTCAGCGCAGTTGCCCTTGCAGACCTGATGTTTGTCGCAAAGGATTTGATAGGACTTTACTACAAAACCCAGGAATCCCTTATGCTGCTGGTTGCCGCCTACTTTGTGATACTGCTTCCTGTTTCACTTATTTCTTACTTCCTTGAAAGGAGACTGCGCTATGGACAATTCGGAAATGCTTAATGCTCTGCAGACAGCCTTTGGAGTTCTGTTCAGGGGTAAAAACTTTGCGCGTCTCCTGGGCGGCCTTGGGGTGACTATAGAAATTGCGCTTGTCTCCGTGGCCCTTTCACTCGTTCTAGGATTTTTATTCGGAATGCTTATGACTATAAGGAATCCGGTAATAAAAGTAATCTGCCGTATTTATCTTGAATTCATGCGCATCATGCCGCAGATGGTGCTGCTCTTTATTGCCTATTACGGGATAACACATGCCTTTGGGATTTCCATCTCGGGCGAAGCGGCTTCGGTCTGGGTATTCACCATGTGGGGAACTGCGGAGATGGGTGACCTTGTGCGGGGTGCGCTTCAGTCCATACCCCGGCATCAGTATGAAAGCGGCAGAGCATTGGGCCTTACGGAAAAACAGATTTTTGCTTACGTGATTATTCCCCAGACAATACGGAGACTTGTTCCACTGAGCATGAACCTGATTACACGCATGATAAAAACAACATCACTTGTGGTTTTTGTAGGTGTGATAGAAGTTGTAAAAATCGGTCAACAGATTATAGAGGCAAACAGGTTGACTGTTCCTACTGCTTCCATAGCAGTCTATGCGACTATCTTTTTCATGTATTTTATTGTATGCTGGCCTCTGTCACTTGCGGCGGACCGCATAGAAAAAAAGTCATCACTGAGATAAATCACTAATAAAACAGGCGGAATCTATGGCACTTTTGGAAATCAAGAATCTTGAAAAATCATACCGCGAGGCTGGCGGAATTTTAAAAGGAGTTTCGCTGTCGGTTGAAAAGGGCGAAGTCGTCGTGATACTGGGGCCTTCCGGCTGCGGAAAGTCCACACTTCTCAGATGCATTAACGGCCTTGAATCAATTCAGGGTGGAGAAATACTTCTTGACGGTGAAGTGATTAGCAGGCAAAGCAAGGACATGCACTTGATAAGACAGAAGGTCGGCATGGTTTTCCAAAGCTACGATCTTTTTCCAAACATGACTGTGCTAAAGAACATTCTGCTTGGTCCTACAAAGGCTCAGAAACGCGATAAGGCAGAAGTTCTTCCCCAGGCGCTCAAACTGCTTGAACGCGTTGGTCTCCTGGACAAAAAGGATGCCTATCCCCGTCAGCTGAGCGGTGGCCAGAAACAACGCGTAGCCATAGTCAGGGCTCTCTGCATGAATCCAGAACTTCTCCTCTTTGATGAAGTGACCGCCGCACTTGACCCGGAAATGGTCAGGGAAGTGCTTGACGTCATGATGGACCTTGCCAAGGAAAAGCGCACCATGCTGATTGTCACCCACCAGCTGGAATTTGCAAAGGCTGTTGCGGACCGGATTGTCTTTATTGATGACGGTCTGATTGTTGAAGAAAATGTGCCGGAGCAATTCTTCAGCACCCCAAAAACGGAGCGCGCAAAACAATTCCTGGAAGCATTCACCTTTGAACGTAGAAACAGGGCCTGACACTCCACGTAAACCAATCTTGTAACAAGAAGTCCAAAGTGGCGGTAGGAAGCCGACCAGATTTGCAGAAACATTCTGTTTGTGCTGATACCCGTTGGCCGGCTGCAAATAATATAGCAAAACTCAAGGAATTGTGGTATACTTTATCCAAAGGAGAAGTCCCATGAAAAAACTGTTGCCTTTTGTATTTGCTGTTTTGATTCCAGTCAACCTTTCCGCACTAGTTCTCCCCGAAGGAACAAACGCCCGCATTGTTGATGTCAAGCAGGAACGCGGAAAAATAATATCTGCAACTCTAAAAGCCCCCACCGTCCTCAACACACCTCTAGGCGCCATAAAAGTACGGGACAAGGTAGAGTTCTTTACAAGCGGCAATGTAAAATCATGCATTCCCTATGACAACGGCAGTTTTGAATGCCCCTTAGCCTTCCTGCCATACGCCGCCGCACGCACAGTTACATTTTATGAATCCGGCTGCATTGAGAAAATCTGCATCACGGCTCCAGTAGACGTGACGATGAAAATCGGAACAGTTCCGCTGCAGGAAGGCGACATCAGCCTTTATGACAATTGGATTCCAAAGGAAGTAATGCTCAACAAGGACATTACCCTGCACATGCCCGCCGGTGTTGTAAGTGCCAAGAAAGGTTCAAAGCTAACTTTCTACCCATCAGGGCGCGTTGAATCGTTTTATGTAAAAGAATCGGTTGCACTCGACACATCCGTTGGCAAGGCCTTTGTCCAGGAAGGGTCAATGATTGTGGCTCACAAGAGCGCCAAGATAAAGTCCTTTATCCCGGAAGACATGTGCCTTGTGACTCTAGGCGAAAATACTTTTTACACCGTGGCAGACGGTTCAATCGGATTCAACACTGACGGCTCTGTAAGGACATTCCAGACATCCTCGCGCGAATTCAAATTCGATTCTGTAAAGCTTGAACTTTCAGCCGAACGTGTTGACATCGCAGTACACAACGATGACTCATATTCCATACTCCTTCCAATTTCTTATTATGAATCAAACAAAAACAGAGTCTCTATCAACGGCATTCCCCTGGATGGAATTATCGGCATAACCGTAACAAAAAATGCGGTACTGCCATGGAGTCCACGTGAACTTTACAGTCTTTCAACCTCGGAACCAAGCGGAACAGCTCCCGACAAAATCGACGACCTTAATTTTCCTGGTTATGAAGACAGTAATATAGAAAAAAATGGTTCAGACAAACTCGCAGCATTCTACATCTTCCTCTATTCCTTGACTCATTCACCGTTTGAAGTGGGCAATGATGGTAAACTTTTCATAACCACCAGATGCAGGGATCTGGGGCTTGATCAGGTCTCGGATATCAAACATTTTAAATTTGTGCGTGTACAGTTAAGTGAATAAGCTATTAAAACTGCCTTTTCTCCTGCTGATTATTGCCGGGAACACGGCAGTCTTTCCGCAGACCCCAAAGCATATCTCATTGGATGACTACCACCGCGAACACCTAAACGAGTTTTCACAGGCAATTGAGTATGCAAACACAATCAAGAAACTCTCTGCATCTTCCCCTGACCCCAAACTTCTTGCCAGCATTGTTTTTCCTGAACTCATGCGCTACTCACAGAACAGAGACTTTCTTGAATCTTCGATAAACCAGATGATGCAGACCTTCAACGCAAGTATAATCGGCTTTTCCATCGGTCCAATGCAGATGAAACCAGCCTTTGCAGTTGACGTGGAAAGATTTGTGGCAAGTTCACCGGAACTGCGTCAGAAGTACCCGGAAATTGATTTTGCAGGTAACATTTCATCCAGGAATCAACGTATGGAAAGAATCAAAAGGCTCAGAAAACTGGAAACACAACTCGTTTACCTTAAAGCATTCACCGAACTGTGCGAAAAAAAATATTCGCTGCAAGACAAAAGTCAACTGTACAAAATACGGATTATGGCCACAGCCTACAATGCAGGTCTATTCCACACAGAAAGCGAACTTATTTTTCTCTCCGTAATAAACTCTTTCCCCTCTGGAAGCAACAACAAAAATTCCAGATGGTCCTACGCCACACTTTGCATGGAATACTATCAGGAGTATTAAATGAAATTCATCCACACCGCTGACTGGCATCTGGGCAACCGTATGCACGATGTTGACCGCAGAGCAGAATGCCGTTTCTTCTTGAACTGGCTCAAAGAAGAAATTGTCAAGCAGAACGCAGAAATCCTTATCATCGCCGGAGATGTATACGATGTGATAAACCCCTCAAGCGATGCTGAAAATCTTTACTACAGTTTCCTGGCATCACTGAACGGCACCTGCTGCCGCAACGTAATCATAGTCGGAGGCAACCACGACTCAGGCGCAAAGCTTGATTCATCAAGAGAAATACTGGAACCGCTCAACATACACGTTGTAGGCTCTATCGCAAACAAAACTCCTGACCAGCTTGTCTTTGAGCTTAAGGACCAGACAGGCGCCACACAGGCAGTTTGTGCGGCGGTTCCATTTGTCCGTGAAATAGACCTTATAAACTTTTATCCCGAACAGAACAATGACGGCACCTTTGAAGACAAGGCCTACACAATTCTATACCAGAAAGTTCTGGAAGCAGCCAAAAAGCTCCAGGCAGGACGGAACATTCCTCTTATTGCAACAGGACACTTATATGCTGCAAACCTGGAAGGAAGACGCAGTATAATAGAACAAAACGACAAAACCGACGACGGCATAAAATCACTTGACCCGGTAGGCAATCTAGGTTCTGTAAGCAGCAACGCCTTTCCCAAGGACTTTGACTATGTTGCACTGGGGCATATACATTATTCCACTATGGTCAACAGGAATCCCCGCCTGCGTTACTCCGGCTCCCCATTTGTCATGGGATTTGACGAAGCAAACATTCCAAGGCATATACTCTGTATTCAGATAGAAGGAAACAACAGCTCCGGAACCGAAAGCAAACTGAGCGTCACAGAAATTGAAATACCGCAGAGTGTCTCTTACAAAAGAATCAAAGGAAACTCAGAACAGATTAAAGAACAGCTCCAGGAACTGAAAGACACGGGCATAGAAATTCCAAGCTATCTTGAACTGGAATACAAAAGGGAACCAGGCGTAGACATACACAATTACCTGCAAAAAATCATCTCCGAACTGGAAAAGCTGAATTGCTTTACAGTAAGCTGGAAACCCCAGCTTGAAATTTCTGCTGACAAAAGCAAGCAAGACTTTTCCAACCTGGACATGGACCAGATGCATCAGCTGAACGACTCCGATGTATTTACAACGCTGATACAAAGCAAACTTTCCGGCTGCAGCGAGCAGGAAAAAGAAAGTGCAGTACAACAATACCTTCCTCTGTTTTTGGAAATTGCCGCACAAATTCAAAATGGAGACGAGTAGATGAAAATTCACAGCATCGAAATAGAAAACCTCAACTCCCTGAAGGGCTACTGGAAAATCAATCTGGACGATGAATTCTTTGCACGGAACCATAACCAGTTTGTAATCCATGGCTCCACAGGTTCCGGCAAAACCACAATCCTTGATGCAATCACACTTGCACTGTACGGCTGCACACCACGGCTTAAATCCGTCTCCAAAACTACAAACGAAGCAATGAGCCTGAACACCGGGAACTGTCTGGCACGCATAACATACACCTCCAGGGGAAAGCGCTACGTCTCTCAGTTCAGTCAGAGACGTGCACACAATAATCCAGGCGGAAACCTTCTCAACCCTGAGTGTTACATCTGGGATCTGAGCACAAACACCCCTACAGAAAAACTTTCCCCAACAGCACTCAAAGAAAAAACAGAACAACTCATAGGTCTATCCTACGATCAATTCTGCCGCTCCATTCTCCTGGCTCAGGGAGAATTCGATTCATTCATAAACGCAAGTTCCGGAGAGCGCGCACAGATTCTTGCAAAACTTACCGGTACAGAAAGATTCAAGGAAATCGGCAGACGCATTCTGGAAAAACGCCGGGAAACAGAAAAAGAATTTGAAACCGCCCGCACAAAAATGGAAGCATTCAGCGGCACTATTCTTGATCAGGAAAAAATTGAAGAGCTAAACAAAGAGACAAATGAACTTCAAGACAAACTTGAATTCCTTTCCAAAAGTCTACAGGCAGTGGACAAGGAGCTTTCCTGGTTCAAGGAATTCCGCAAAGCCCAGAACGATGCATCAGAAGCCAAGGCAAAAAATCAGGTCGTTATTGCTGAACTGGAAAAGTCCCGTCAGGATTTTCTCCGTCTGGAAAATGCCGAACGCGCGGAAAAATGCAGTCTCTCTTACCAGAATCTTTCTCACACCCGCAGAGAACTAGAAACCACCGGCACCCTGCTCAGACAGGAAACCCAAAAAGTCTGCCAGCTTAAAGAACAACTTGAACAGACAAAGCAGGCTTCCCGGAATGCGGAAAAAGCTCACACGGACTTGGCTTTACGCTTTGAAGACAATTCCCAGATTTGGAAAAAAGTCCGGGAAATAGATCTGCTTCTTGACTCAAGCCGGAAAAAGATTTCCGACTCACAGAAACGTCTTGATTCCGCAAAGGCATACAGAACGACCCTGGAGGAAAAACTGACAGTCACCAGCAATAGGCATGCGGAAAACACAGAAAAAGCCCAACAGCTTTCCGAATACCTTGAGCAGCATAAGCCGGACAAAAATCTTGGAGAACTGATTGCAACTCTCAAGGAACGCTCCTCTCAAATCAGCGAACTTGAAAAAAAGATTGCAGTCACCGCAAAAGACGTCACCAGCCTTGAAAGCAGGCAGACTCAAATATCGCAGAGGCTTGAACAGACAGAAAGCCAAAAAGCCGCCCTGACAAAAACTTTTGCAGACTATGTGTCCTCAGAATACCAGAGCATTTCAAAGCTTCTCCGCACATCACTTCAAGCAGGAAAGCCCTGCCCTGTCTGCGGAGCCACAGAACACCCCCTCTGCAATGAACCCCAGGAAGCCTCTCCTGACACAGCAAGCAAAACCGCAGCACAGAACATTCAGACCATCACCAGACAGCTTGAAGAACTTGACGCAGTTATTGCCCAGGACAAAAGCGCACTGGCAAGCGCAGAGGCCCAGACCACAGCCATCCGGGAGCAGGAAGCATCACTAAGGAACGAACACAAAACACTGCTTGACTCAACAGCAGAACTAAGCGCTCCCTACCAGACAGGCAGGACACTTCAAGAGACAATTTCTGAACTGCAAAAAATGGCGGACGCTTATTCACAAAACCAAAAACTGCTGGACCTTGCCCTCTCCGAAGCAAAGACACAGGAAACTCTTCTCAAGGAACTGGAATCTCAGCAAAAGTCCGCCGACACAGAACTTGCAGAATACCAGCAGGAGCTTGACGCCGAGACAGAGAACAACAAAACACTAGGCATCAGGCGCACAGAACTTTTTGGAAACAAAATTGTCGACCAGGAGGAAAACTCCGCAAAACACGAACTGGAACTTGCCCTGCGCAACAAAAACCAATTATCCCAGGAACTTGTTCATCTGGAAAAAGAGTTTACAGCAGCTCAGACCGCAGAACAAAAACTATCCTCCGACATCCAGAAACTCACAAAAGACCTGGACACTTTCTCCAGAGATTTTGCAGACGCACTTGAGCAGAACCAGTTTACCGATGAAAATGATTTCCTAAGCAAGCGCATATCCCCAGAGCAGCAGGAAACTCTCAGGACAAAGCGCACATCCCTGGAACAAGAGATTGTGCGCACCAGTACAGAGGCCAAACTTGCTCAGCAAAGACTTGATGAATGTGCAGCAAAAAAAAGCAGCACAAAGGAAGAAGCCGAACTGTCCGAAGAAAAACAAAGCCTGGAATTCCAGCGCACTCAGGCAGAACAGAAAATCGGTGCAAACACTCAGACCCTAAAAGCCAATACCGAAGCCCTGCAGAAATCAAAGGCCGCCCTTGAAGAATTCAACAAGGCATCCAGACAACTCGACATCTGGAATCAGATGAAATTTTATGTTGGTGGCAAGGATGGTTCGGAGCTGGAAGTTTTTGTCCAGAGCATGATGTTCAAGACCCTGCTGCAGAGAGCAAACAAATACGTCTACGACATTTCCGGCAAGTACACCCTCGTGCAGAAAGACAGCGACGGCGTTGACTTTTTGATTCATGACCAGAACTTTGACTCTCCCGGGGAGAACCGTCCAGTTTCAAATCTTAGCGGCGGCGAAAAGTTCGTGATAAGCCTTTCCCTTGCGCTGGGAATTGCCGAACTCGCAAGCCAGAATGTGCTGGTTCAGTCTCTATTCCTTGACGAGGGTTTCGGTACACTGAGCGGCCGTCCCCTCACCGAAGCCATCAATGCCCTCAAGCGACTTCAGACCAGCGGCAAAACTCTGGGAATCATCACCCATGTTCAGGAAGTGATAAACGAGTTCAACGGCATAGAAGTTTCTCCAAAGGCCGGAGGCTACAGCCAGATAAGCGGGCCGGGAGTCACCAGGGGAGACACAGCCCCTGTCCTGCAATAGATTTTTCTTACGGGCGCTTCCTGCATAAATGCGGGCCGGGCTATCCAGGGTTATGCGGAACCGATGCTACATTGAAGTTTGCCCGCAGCGCCATGGAGGGCACATTAGATGTCAAAATTGATTCCCATGATGGTAAGTTTTATCCACTAGAAAAAGTTGGTGTTTTGAGTTATTATGGTAAAATGACTTTACAAACTTTAAGCGAACTGCTGATTCTTTTCCTGCTGATTCTATCATGCGCAAGAATCTTCTTTATACATTCCACACGCTCCGACCCTATAGCCGCACTGCCCATTGTCACACTCATTATCTCAATACTGGACATCTGCGCTTTTGGCCTTGGAGTCAGCGGCGGAATAATTCTCATTCTTTCACTCTTTGTCTTTATCTGGAACATACGTGCCTTGCTGCGCTTCGGCTCAAATCTTGTGATTGACCATTACGGCCCGTGGTTTTCGTTTATTTCCATTATAAACCTGATTTTTATTATTGCGGCGACAGTTGGCGTAGTCATGCTCCGTCCTGCAAAGACAAACCTCAAAAAGTATTCCGTACAGAAAACAAGCGTAGCCTATACCGGCAGTCTTGAATCAGGCTTTGCCGAGCTCAGCGTTCCCTGGCAAAGAAAGACTTTGTTCCTTAACACTTACACACCCACAGACAAGTCTGAACCTGCACAGGAAAATTCTCTTCCCGCAATTCTGCTCCTGCCCGCCGAAGCATCCTCCGCAGATGTGTATGAACCGATACTGGTAAAACTTGCCCACGATGGCTTCACATGTTTTTCCGCAGACATATACGCAAAGGATTATTCATGGTTCAACAACTTTGCTGACTCCAAGATTCTGCGCAGGGCGTTTATCCGCTACGTAAAAATACGCAGGCCGGACGACTACACAAAACTGA
>CAMNHD010000033.1 GCA_946538875.1 uncultured Treponema sp. | reverse complement strand
TCTGAGTATCCTGACCAGCCCCGTACAATTCTTCTATCTGTGCGATTTCGTAAACACTGTCACAGTACTCACACACCACTTTTCCCGTGGCCGAATTGAACGTAAGTCCGCCGCCGCACGCTGGACACTTATAATTATTGACGTCTGCCATATTTTCCTCTACTTTACTTAAGTATACTTTATTTTCCCTAAAAATCAAGAATTAATTAAGGAGGATGCACTACCGGTCGCGTACCGCCACTTTGGCATTTTTTTACAAAATTGATTTCAATAAGGAACACGGTTTGAGTATTGCCGTTATGACCAATTTTCTGTAGAATAAGTTTATGGAAAAACTTAAGATTTTATTAGCAAAGGGCAGAATTTACGAGTCAGTTTACGAACTGCTTAGCGATGTGGGTATTTCACTTTACCTTCCGGACCGCACATATTTCCCCATAACAAATCAGGACGACCTTGCATTCCAGGTAGTCAAGCCACAGATTGTCAGCAATCTTCTTGCCGGTAACAAGGCCGACGTGGGATTCAGCGGAAAAGACTGGGTCTACGAAAACGAAGTCCAGGACCAGGTTGAAGAGATTATGGACCTTGGCTTTGACCCGGTACGCATTGTCGCCGCCATTCCGGAATCATTCGACTTCCAGCAGATTATCTCCAAGCCAGTTACAATCGCCACTGAATACCAGACACTCAGCCGCAGATGGGTTTCCGAGCGCAAGATTGACGGAACTCTTTTCCGCACTTGGGGCACAAGCGAAGGCTTTGTCCAGGACAACGAAGATTCAATCGCACAGATTCTCATAGACAACACAAGCACAGGCTCATCACTGCGTGCAAACAATCTCAAGATTGTGGACACCCTCATGGAGTCTTCAACACGCATGTATGCCAGCAAGCAGGCCCTTGCCGATCCTGAAAAGAAGCAGAAGATAATGGAGCTCAAGATGCTGTTCGAGACAGTTCTTGCCGCCCGCTCCCGTGTGATGCTGGAAATGAATGTCTCCGAAGAAAAATTCGACGCTCTGGTAAAGGGTCTTCCTTCCATGAGAAGCCCGACAGTTTCTCCTCTCTTTGGAGGAAACGGTTACGCCATAAAGATTGCTGTAAAAAAGGCAGAAGTCCCCACACTTCTTCCAAAGCTCCAGTCACTCGGCGCAACCGACATCGTGGAGTACGAACTCCGCAAAGTGATGGTGTGATATGGCGCGGATTGCTACTGTTGAACGCAACACAAAGGAAACACAGATTACTCTTACCCTGAACCTTGACGGTACCGGCAAGTGCAATGTCAAGAATCCCATCGGCTTCTTTGACCACATGCTTCAGGCTTTCTGCAAGCACGGCATGTTCGACCTTGAGGGGACTCTTGCCGGCGACCTCCATGTGGACCAGCATCATTTAATAGAAGATACCGGCATCACTTTGGGACTATGCTTTGCCAAGGCTCTGGGCAACTGTGCAGGTATCTACCGCTCCGGCTTTTTCATCTACCCCATGGACGAAAGTCTTCTCCAGGCCAGCGTAGACTTTGGCGGCAGAAGCTTCTGCGTATGCAATGCTTCACTTACCGGAGTACCTCTGGTGAGCATAAGCCCGGACGGTGTACAGTCCAGTTTCCAGACAGACTGCTTTGAAGACTTCTGGCAGGGCTTTGCGGGCGGCGCAAAATGCAACCTTCACCTGGACACAATCCGCGGTAGAAGCGACCACCACAAGATGGAAGGTCTGTTCAAGGCCGCAGGCAGGGCAATTAGGGCCGCTGTAGAAATCGACCCGAGACGCAACGGAGAAGTTCCTTCAACCAAAGGCGTGATTGTCTGATTTACATCCGGTCATTCAGGGCATCAATCCAGAATGACCGGAATCCCCTGATTACCCGCAGTTTAGGGGTGAGTTTTTCGGTTGACACTGAATCCTTTTACTCTATTTCAACTCTTTTTTTAGAAAAACTGTCATTCATGTAATTACTCATAAAACAAGAAAAAAACGTTTGCATTAAATTGAATTCAGATGTTAGAATAATATTAGCACTAAAATAGATTTTCGGCCCTTCACATTGTCCGGGTCAGTAAATCTCCTGAGTGCATCGTCGGTTATGAGGGGAATGTCACTTAGGAGGTAAAACATGGAGTTGATTCCAAACGGAAAAAAGGTTCCCAAAAAGATTATCTTGTCTTTCTATTCACCATTTCTTCTTGGAGATACGCTGTTCTTTTTCCCGTTACTTTTCTGCGGGATAGTAACCCCAAAGCAGTGTCTGGATGTATTTCTGTATGTCCCGATGCTAATCTTCCTGGCCGTCAAGTATCTATTGATTGGCACCATCATCATGCTTAACATGCGCTCCATCCTTTCATACGACGGTTCTGAAGCAACTTTCGTAAAGGCATCAAAGGCCGCAAAAGACCTGCAGCTCTTTACAATTCCTGTGGAAATTTTCTTTATTGCCCTGGGTATTCTGTTTATCATAAAGGGCGGCAAATCATACGGCTACCAAGTCAACTATACGTCCGTAGCCCTTGTTATGATAGGCTTTTCCACTGAAATCACCGCCTTCGGAAACGTTCTGTTCTATCACTCCCTGGAACCCTGGCTGCAGTTTCTTCCGATTGACCGCAAATACATAGCTATAAGGTCATTTGGGCGCGGTATGGCAATTTCCTGTGCCAATATGCTGGGACTCATCCTTGTTTCCGCAGGACTTGCAATTGGTTATGACGGGCCGCAGAATCTTTTTCCAAAGTACATACAATTAAAATTCACTCCGTCCATGACAATTCTTTTCTGGCTGGGGTTCATCAATTCATTTGTCGAATTCAGAGCATCATCCCGAAGGCTTCACCGGGTCAGGGACATTATGATTCTTGCAGCAGACAAAAACTATGCCGACATAAAGGAAATGCCTATCAGCAGCCGTGACGAATACGGTGTCATTGCAAAATGCGTGAACAACTTTGTCGCATCTACAAAAGAGCTTGTCTATGAGCTTCAGGCCGCATCCTACTCCGTGGGAACAATGTCAAAGCACCTGAAAAAAAATGCCGTAGAGTCCTCGGAAGCTGTTGTCAAAATCGCTGAAAACACTGATATCCTTCTCACAGGCATCAGCGAAGAGGCTGCCGGAATTGAAAAAGTCAATGTAAAGACTTCTGAAATCGGTCATGCCATAGAAGTTCTCAACTCCGACATAGAAACCCAGTCATCTGCCGTCACTCAGTCATCTGCCGCAATCGAACAGATGGTGACCAACATCCGCTCTGTCACCAACATTCTTGAAAAGAACGCGCTGACTGTTGAAAATCTTTCCACAGCCGCGGTGGAGGGCCGTCAGAAAATCGCCGACGCAGTAACCGCCTCGGACAAGATACTCAAGGAATCCGCCGCTCTTATCGAAGCAAGCAATGTCATCCAGAACATAGCAAGCCAGACAAACCTTCTTGCCATGAACGCCGCCATCGAAGCCTCACACGCCGGCGAAGCAGGCAAAGGTTTTGCGGTTGTCGCAAGCGAAATCCGCAAACTGGCAGAAGACTCCGACAAACAGGGCAAGGCAATCACTGACAGCCTTAATACCCTTCAGGAAGGCATCAAGACAATCGCCAATGGGGCCCAGGTTGTGCAGAGTCAATTCGCCGACATCTTCTCGCTTACCGGCCAGGTGCGCAATCAGGAGACAGTCATCAAGTCCGCCATGGATGAGCAGGCCAGTGGCAGCGAACAGGTTCTCAAGGCTGTCCAGCAGATTACGGAGATTACTTCCAATGTCAGGTCCGGTTCCAAGCTCATGCTCCAGAGCAGCAACGAGATTATAAAAGACATGACCGCCCTTGCCCAGACCACAGAAAAATTCAGCTCCACCATGGACGATGTTGCAAAAAGTGCGGCCCGTATCTCTCAGGCTGTCCAGCAGACTCAGTCCGTCACGGAGCAGAACACAGAAGTTGTTGCAAACCTCAAGGAAGCTGTCGACTCATTCAAATTGTAAGAAAACTGCGGTGTGCTGTCCCTGTTGTAAAATTCCCGAAAATGCAGTATGGTAGAACCAAACTTAAGCAAAGAGGTTCTATCATGGACGCTTCGGAAGAAATCTTGAACTTACTGCGGGACAACGCCCGTATTTCTGTGGAAGATATCTCTGCCATGACTAAAAAGTCTGTGGCAGAGGTAAACTCTATAATCCAGCAGCTTGAAAACGACGGTGTAATCATGAAGTACGCCGCCATCATAAATCCAGAAAAAGACACTGGTGCAAAAGAAAAAGTCCGCGCAGAGATAGAAATCCAAGTCACCCCTGAACGCGAACACGGCTTCGACGGAATTGCCGACCGCATCTACCGTTTTCCACAGGTAAAATCCCTTTACCTGATGAGCGGTGGTTATGACCTCAAAGTAGTCATAGAAGGCGACACTCTGCAGGACGTTGCGCTTTTCGTCGCACGCAAGCTCAGTACACTTGCCGGCGTCCGCTCCACCAAAACCCACTTTTTCCTCAAGACCTATAAAGAAAACGACATTGTATATATTCAAGAACGTACAGACAGCCGTGAAGGAGTTACAGCCTGATGAATACCCGTGAAGATAGATTCAGCCGCGCAATGGTGGAAACCCCGCCAAGCGGTATCCGTAAATTTTTTGAGATGCTGATTGGACATGATGACGTAATCTCCCTTTCAGTAGGTGAGCCTGATTTTCCAACACCCTGGATTATGCGCGAAGAGGCCTTTTACCACATAGAACAGGGACACACAAGCTACACCAGCAACTGGGGTCTTCTTGAACTCCGCGAAGAAATCGCCCGTTACATGGAACGTTACAACTGCTACTACAATCCGCGCAAGGAAATCCTTGTCACCGTAGGAGCCTCCGAAGGTGTCGATGCTGCCCTCCGCGCCATCCTGAACCCCGGCGACGAACTTATTGTCTGCGAACCATGCTATGTGAACTACGTACCACTGGCCCATCTTTGCGGCGCAAAAGTAGTGCGCCTTGACACAAGTGTCAACGGTTTCTACCCCACTGCCGAACAGTTTGAAAAACTCATCACGCCAAAGACAAAGGCAATCATGTTCTGCTCACCGTCAAACCCGACAGGCACAATGATACCAAAGGCAGAACTTGAAAAGATTGCGGCTATCTGCGTAAAGAAGCAAATCTGGGCAATTGCGGACGAAATCTACTGCGAGCTTGTCTACGATGGTTCCAAGCACTACTCAATCGGTGCCTTCCCCGGAATGAAGGACTATACCATAATCCTCAACGGCTTCAGCAAGAGTTTTGCCATGACCGGTTGGAGAATCGGTTACATCGCCGCCCCGGAAGACCTTATGGCGCAAATCGTAAAACTTCACCAGTACAACACAATCTGTGCCCCTATAATGAGCCAGTATGCAGCCCTGGAAGGACTTAAGAGTGGATGGAGCGAAGTTGAAAGGATGCGTGTCTCTTACCAGCAGCGCCGCAACCTTATGTACAAGGCCTTCACGGATATGGGACTGCCTGTTCCAGAACCGACCGGAGCCTTCTATATGTTCCCCGACATCAGTTCCACAGGTATGAGCGCAGAAGACTTTGCCACAGAACTGTTCCAGAAACACAATGTGGCTGTAGTTCCTGGTACCGCTTTCGGTAGTGCCGGAGCAGGACATATCCGCTGCTGTTACGCCACATCTATAGAAAAAATCAAAACAGCACTGGACAGAATCGCCCAGTTCGTTCAGGAACACCGCTGAATCTGACTGCCGGTCCCAAACAGGGGCCGGTACGTGTTTAACCTGCTGCTCCAAGTTTTTCACTTGCCCTTAATTCCATCGTAGGAAATGCCGATAATTTTAGGGTAATTGTAATCTTATGACAATAAGGACTGCTTTATGGACAACGCCTTTTCCTATGTTATAGCAGCCGTAGCAATTTTGGCCGTAGTCGGCATACTCCTTGCAATTTTCGGCAAGAGGGGCAAGTCCGGCGGAAAGTCAAAGCTCGGCCTGAACCGCACAAAGAACTCTGCTCAGATTATCCGGGATGCCACCAAAAGACTTGAAAAGAATCCCCATGATCCCGAAGCCCTTACCCAGTTGGGAAATGTCTACTACACCAGCCAGGTTTGGGACAAAGCATATCCTATCTACGAACAATTGGTCCGCCTGGCAGGAACAGGCAGCAACATAGACGCATTCCATGTACCTCTGCGCTGCGGCATCTGCGCACTCAACCTGGACAAACTCCCCGAAGCGCTTTCCGCACTGGGTATAGCCTATAAAAAAGATCCCCATGACTACGAAGTAAACTACTATGTGGGACAGGCCTTCTTCAAGGACAAGCAGTATGACAAGGCTGTCCCCTGTCTAAAGAAAGCCCTTCTTGCAAACCCTGAGGCAGAGGGAATCTATCTGCTGCTGGGTCAAAGCTACTACCACGGACACCACTACCGCGACTGCCTCCCCTGCTTTAAGCGCGCGCTTACAGAAGACCCTTCAAACAAAGAAGCTCTCTATGATATGGCAGACGCCATGACCCAGGAAGGCCACGGAGACAAAGCCATAAAAGTGTTCATGCACCTGCGCGCCGATCCCGTCTATGGAGCCAAGTCATGCCTTGAAGCAGGTTTGTACCACACAAGCATCGGTGACTTTACCACAGCCATGCAGGACTTTGAGATTGGTCTCCGCCACGAGAATACCCCTACAGACATACTTCTTGAGCTACAGTACCGGTATGCACAGTGTTACTTCTCACAGAATCAGTTTGGCAAGGGACTTGCCCTTCTCAACCAGATACGCTCCCTGAATTCTTCATACAAAGACGTGAACGCCCTATACAACCGCTATCAGGAACTCAGCCAGAACACCAACCTCCAGGTATACCTTTCTTCCGGCTCATCTGACTTTGTCTCGCTCTGCCGAAAATTCCTGAATGTCATGTACAAGCAGGCCCAGGTAAAAATCCTGGACATACAGGTTGCACCTTCTTTCACAGACATTCTTGCCGAAGTGGACAGTGCCAAGTTCGAGGATGTGGAACTGTTCAGGTTCTTCCGCACGACAGGTTCGGCAGGCGAGCTTTACGTAAGAGATTTCCACGGTCACATGCATGACGTAAAGGCAGACCGCGGCTACTGCATCTGCGCCGGCACCTTCTCGGAAGAAGCCCACAAGTACACCGAAGGCCGCCCGCTTGACCTTATCGAAAAGACCCAACTCTCCAAGATTCTTAAACAGATATCATAAAAAAAACGGCCGGACTTCCCTGACTACCAAGGGTTCCGGCCCCATTAAAATCATTTCTTTACCGTAACAAGATTCCGCTCATGGTCTTCCAAAAACGGGACCGTCAGCGGTACAACCCGGTACTGCGGTATCTCTTTCTTAACAAGTTCCATCTCCGCCGCAATTTTTTCAGCACGTGCCTTGTATGCGGCAATAAAGCCACCCTTCTTCAACATTCCCAAAAGCAGTCCGGCAATCTTATGGTCAAAGGGATGGAACGCCCTGAACACCTCAAGGTCAAACACTTCCCTTTCCTCTTTGTCAGCCTGAATGCAGTGCACCTCAACATTCGCAAGTCCCATGGCCCTGACCGTGGATTCAAGGAAAACACACCTTCTTTCCATACGCTCCAGCAGCACAAAGTGTTCGTTTGGAAACGCCACCGCAAGAGGTATACCCGGACAACCACCTCCGCTACCAATGTCGCCTATCGTAAGACTTTCCAACCCCGTACTCTTCTTACGCTTTTCAACAAGATCCGCAATCGTCCCGTACGCCGCCAGAGAATCCAGCAGATGGTTCACCGCCAGTTCATCCTCGTTCTCGGCCTTCATCAGATTGTAAGTCTTGTTGCATTCCATCACGGAGTCCATGTAGACCTGCAGCGCGTCAAGCTGGGCACCAAACAATTCAATGCCAAGCCTCTTAAGTCCGTCAGTAAGTTTCTGTGTCATCTTATTCGCCCAAATCAATAAGAAGCTCAAGCTTCCAGTCAGGGTCAGTAGTCCTCATGGCAATAAGATTACCAGTCCGCTGTGCCTGAAGATTATCCCTCTGTGCAAGCTGATACAGGAAAGAATACTGGTTTGTGGAATCCTGTGTCACCGCAGCAGCCGCCGTATAATTCTGAAGGCTTGTGGTTGTTGCCGCAGTCCTGAACAAAATGTGGAATGTTTCAGTCCTGGCCTTTCCGTCACTTTCGTAACGCCTGTCGCCTGTCACAAGAAAAGTGCCGTCATTCTGCACATCGGAAATGTAGATGGTCCGGCATGTCTGGAGAATATTGTAACCGTTCACAACAAAACGGATTAAATGAGGATTGTTGCTCCGAACCGGAACTTGAGCCTGAACATCCACCTGCACCGGTACACTCTGCTGCACAGCAGAAGATTCCTGTGCTCTGGAAACATTCTGCGCCTTAAGTTCCTCAATCTGAGTCAACACCTGCTGCAGCATCTCGTCAGTTCTGGAAGATTCAGGAACAAGAGCCTCGGTGTTTCCCAGAATCGAACCAAGCGGTCCAAGCATTCCAGTTCTACTAAGAGCCTGAAGGTCGCCAGCAGTAAGATTTCCCGCAGAAAGCACAGGCTTTTTCTGAACCACAGATGTCTTCTTTTCAGAAGAATCAGTTTTACCCGCTTCCGGACGCTTCTGCTGAGAAGACTTCCTGGTATAAGCAGGATTTGCCACGTTGCCTGGCATGTAGTAACCGCTCCCGATTGTAGGAGACGTGATAGTTGGCATACTTGGCGAAGATGGTCCCGAGACCGAAGGAGAGCCGCTTCTTGCGCCTCCGCCGGAATGCCCCTGCTGTGCAAAAAGAGCAGCAGACGCGATAGACATAAGTGATACCAATAAAAAAGTTCTACAAACTTGCAAGGCTTTCCTCCACAAATTCAAGTCGGTGGGTCAATTCGCTGATTGTCTTAGTCAAGCGATCACGTTCTTTTTCCAGTTTGGAACGAGGGTCAGCATTCTGAGCCTTTTTACGCATCATCGCAATAACGCTGTCAGGACTCTTTCCACTCTTAAGGGCATCCTGCGCTTTGGCTCTTTCGTCCGGCTTTTTTATACTTGCTACAATTTTCATATTGTCATAACCAAGAGCCGCATCTTCATCAGGCAGAGTACCCACCTTTGCGACAGTCTTGGCAGTGGAGCGGGGCAGCTGAAGCACCCTGTCCAGATAATCCTCGTAACGGATATTATTTTCCTCGCAGAGAGTATGAGCCTTGATAAGACTCTTTCCAAACTCCTGCATTAGATGTCCGTTAGGCTCAATATACTTGGTGCGGATTTCCTTGGTAAGTTCCTCAAGTTCTGGGCTGGCAGAAAGGTCCATCTTGTAAATACCCTTCTCCTCAGCAATGTCCAGCAAGGCATGGAACTTGGCCCAGAAGTAATTGTTGTGGGAACGCGCCTGGTGAGGAGGCTGACGGCCGCCGTTGGCCTTTATCTGTTCTTCGTTTATAAGGTGATGTGTATATTCATGAATTGCAGTATAGACCAGCTGGTTGTCCGTCTTGAAATTCTTATTGTGCAGCAGAATCTCACGGGTTTCCGGCTTGTACAGACCATTCACCCTCTTACTTTCCTTGCCGGTCATTACCACTGAGAATTCCAATTCTGATTCCTGGACGCTTAAAAGCAGTTCCTTGATTTTTTCATTGTCCATAATACTAATCCCACCCTATTATTTCTATTATAACCTTAGATTGATTTCCTGTCATTCAATTTTTTGGCAGAAGTATCAGTTTTGTGCAAATTATACGGTACGCAGAATTTAATCCAACACACCCATACTGGCCAGAATAAGGCTCGCCGCCACAGTAGAAGCCGTCTCAGTCCGTAGAATACGCGACCCCATGCTGAGCCTCACATAGCCCTTACGTTCAAACAGCGCACGCTCAGAATCAGTCCAGCCGCGCTCCGCACCAATAGCCGCAACCGCCGCCCCCAGTTCAGAGTAGCAACCAGCCTCAAGCGGATTAATATTCAGATAAGAATTGAGTCCCGAAACAGGATTGATATTGTCCAGGCAAAGCCGCGCCAGTTTTCCAGAGGAACCACATTCAGCCTCCACAGCCTCCATGCATTCCTCAAGAGATTTGTGCACATACAGCGCAGGCAGACTAGTACCCCCAGCCTGCTGAATACCGTCCAGTAGCATCTTCCTGCATGCCTCTGGTTCAGCAAGATCAGAGTTCAGATAAGACTTTTCCCCAAGTTCGGTTGCAGTCAGATGAATGGAAGAAACACCAAGCCCCGCCATGTCGCGCAGCAGACGTTTAAGCTGAATAGGCCTGGGAAAA
>CAMNHD010000032.1 GCA_946538875.1 uncultured Treponema sp. | reverse complement strand
TTGCGTTCAACGGCTTTGCGGACTACAGCCACAAGGTCGTCCATTGCCACTCCCGGGGATTCGTGGAGCCTGTTTCCGTAAGTGCTTTCCATGAAGATGTAGTCAGGAGCAGGAACATTTGTGGAGGGGTCGCGGATTATAGGCTTTCCTATACGGCCAAGGTCTCCAGTGTACAAAATGCGTATTTCGTCAGAAGGAGCACCCCTAAGAGCCATCTCTCCGCTGACAACACCATGCCCTGCCTTTTCCGCAATAGCCTGGGTCTCCTTTGGCCCGCCGCCGAAGAGCCTGTGCCAGAAGCGTCGGCCGCTTCCCATGCCGCTGCTCTGCTTTTTTCCGGTAACAGGGTTTGCCCTTTGTCCAGTGATAGTCACATAGGCAAATGCGCTGCCAAGAATATGCCCTGCGTCAAAGAATTCCAGCTGAACGTCAGGCGCTATGAACATTTTGCGGTTGTAGCTAAGGGATACTATCTGGTTGGCGGCATTTACACAGTCTTCTTCCGTGAACAGAGGCCTCCAAGTGAACTTTTCGCCTTTTTTGCGTGCCTGTTTGGCAAGGAATTCCGCATCGCGTGCCTGGATACGTGCGCTGTCCATCATCACGATGTTTGCAAGGTCGCGTGTGGCCGGTGTTGCATAGATATTCCCTCTGTAGCCGTTCTTTGCCAGCACAGGCAAAAGTCCGCAGTGGTCATAATGCGCATGTGTAAGTATCACACTTTCAATCTTGTCAGCAGAAAAGTCAAAGTCCCGGTTCTTTTTGTCGGCTTCAGCACGTTTTCCCTGAAATGCGCCGCAGTCAATCATGAAACTTCTTCCGTCGACTTCCAATATATGTTTACTACCAGTGACTTCCTGGGCTGCTCCTAAAGAATAACTCATTACGCTCATAGTTCGCCTCCTATAACTGTCTGATAATATTATAAGGCAGAAAAGGCATTTTCACAAACTATTTTTTAGCAAGAACTGTATTATGTTCAGGATACTGTATGATATTGTATTCCACAAAGCCGGGGATATTCTTGGCAAGTTCCTGCATACGGCGGTCGTTGGAGGCTATGGCTTCTGCAATGGATTTAAGTTCCGTGCTTACATTTGCAGGCATCTGGTAATCCTTTTTGTAATGCAGCTGGTGTTCAAGACTGGCCCAAAAGTCCATAGCGATGGTGCGTATCTGAATTTCGACGGGAATTTCGCGTTTTTGATCGGAAAAATACACTCCCACCTTTACTATTACGTGCAGACTGCGGTAACCGCTTGCCTTGGGATTCTGGATATAATCCTTCATCTCGATAAGTGTTATGTCGTCCTGCTGGAGGAGCATCTGGGTAACATGGTAGACATCGCTGATAAAGGGGCATGTGACACGTATTCCTGCAATGTCGTACAGCTTGTTGACCATATTGTCCATTGTGACGGCCAGGCCTTTGCGCTGTAGCTTTTCCGCAATGCTCATAGGATCCTTGATGCGGCTTGAAATTGTTTCTATAGGATTGCGCTTGTGCTTGCTCTGGAATTCATCTTCAAGAATCTCGAATTTAGTGGTAATCTGCTTGACGCCGCTTTCGTAAAGCATGAGCAGATGCTGGAATTCCATTGCGGTGTCGAGAATAGTCTTTGGGTCGGTGAGCAGTTCACGGTTGTCGTCAGCAGTCTTTTTTAAAACCAATTCTTTATCCATACCTTTAAAAATAAGCATTTTCCCGCAAAAAGGCAAGATAATCTATTGTTATACCGGCGCTGTACTGAATTACTTCTGCAGTTCCCCGACCATGCGTCTGTATTCCACTTCGGTGATGATGTATTTTTTGCGGAGCAGAATGAGTGTGGCTGCAAGGGCGATTACAGGAATCAACGTCATGCCGGTACGGAGACCGATCAGCTGTGAGCGTGTGGCGGTACGGATAGCTGAGTCTGCCTGGATGAGCACTTGGTCGGAACTGAGGCTTCCTGTGCCGGATGCGACTTCGAGACTTGAGATTTTCTGACTGATTCCGTAGATGCCGGAGATTATGAGCACAAGGTTTGTGAGTCCCTGGTTCACTGCACCTGCGAATTTTGTTGCGAATGAGCGGACTGCGGAGATGATGCTGTCGTGGCGTTCGTGGAATTTGTATTCGTCATATTCGATTGTGTTGTTCAGCATTACAATCAGCACAAGATTCAGCACGCCCTGCGAAAAGAAGATGCAGAAACCGATGATGTTTATGATGACCGGATGCTTTGGAATGACTATGCCGACCAGAAAGATTGCGGCGTAGAAGAACATTGTGAGCAGGGTGAAGAATGTCAGCAGTGTGCTGCGGCTGAATCGTTTGGTGAGAAATGGAAATACTGCCTGCGAGATGAGTGTTCCAAGACCGTACATCACTGTAAAGAGAAACACAAGGTTTCCCCCCTGAGAGTAGCCGAATTCAAAATAGAAGAAATTCATTCCGAACATCAGCAGAAGACAGCTTCCTATCTGGAACATGAAGACGGCAATCCCTGAGACTATGAGCTGGTCGTTGCGGGCAAAGATGCGGAACATGTCCCTTAGCGAAAGTTTTTCTGTGTTTGCGGCGGAGGAAGGTCTTTCCCTTGCGCCAAGATAGGTGAGTGTCTGGAATGCTATGAATGCAAGCGCGACGACAAGTGCGGATATGCGGTAGGCGTTCACGGCATTTCCTGCGATTATCATCGGGACAACTCCTGCAACCGCGAACTGTCCCACGCAGATGAAGATGCTCATCATTGTGACTAGTGTGTCGCGTTCCTTGGAATCGCTTGAGAGGCTTGGAAGCATTCCCCAGTAGGCGATGTCGTTCATGGTGTAAGTCATTCCCCATAGCAGGTAGCTTATTCCGAAGAATGCGACGAAGCTCCAGCCAGTGGGCCTTACGGTGAACATGAGCACTATGACTATGGCGTTGAGTATGCTGCCGCAGAGTATCCATGGACGGAACTTGCCTTGCTTGAAGTGGCAGTTTTCTATGATGATTCCCATCATGGGGTCGTTTATTGCGTCCCAGATTAGGCAGACAATCATAATTGCAGAGATTGCGGCGAACTGCGCGACGCTAAGCTTCATTGTGTACTGGATGTACGTCACAAGGTACATGCTGACCATTGCGTAGGCTGCATCGCGTCCTGTTGCTCCGATTGTGTAACACCATTTTGTCCTGTTGTCCAACATTTTGTCTCTCCTTGTTCTGTGCTGCGGGCTTAGTTTGCCCATCTGACTATGCGTTGTGCAAATTTGTAACTAATTGCTCCGCCGGATGTGCTTATCAGGCTTTCCAGTGGATTTTCCCTGATTGCGCTGAGTGCGATTTTTACTGCGGGACTTTCGCTGGTTTTGTCGCGGCTTGTGATTATCAGGAAGGTGCTCAGTATCTTAAGCAGAAGCCTTACCCGCAGGGATTTCTTTGCCATGTCGCCAAGGCTGCTTGTGAGGGTGAATTGTTCTGCGTTTTTTGGAATACTGTGGTTCGGTGTGGTGCTGAGGTGCGATGCGTTGACGTCAGTCCCCGCCGCACCGCCAAGCTCCGACGCACCGCTTACAGTCACAGAAACGCAGGAGCGGACGTCATCAACATTCGCCGCCGCCATAAGCGTATACTCACCGCCAAGCTTCACAAAATCTCCGTCCGCAACAGACCACTGGGAAAAAGTTATGGAGTCAAGCTGAATCCGCACGGTTTCCTCTTCACCGCTTTTTACAAAGACCTTTTCAAAGCCACAGAGTTTTTTATAAGGCGCATCTTTTTTCTGAACATAAATCTGCACAGTTTCCGCCCCGTCGCAGGAGCCAGTGTTCCGGACTCTGAGCGTAAGAGCCATGTTGTGTTCAAAGTCAGGGCAAAGCTCAGGAGCAGAATATTCAAAAGTAGTGTAGCTCAAGCCGAACCCGAACGGGAACTGAACGGGAATATTCTTTGCCTGGTACCATCTGTAGCCCACAAGATCTTTTTCCGCATAGTCCACCTGGTCGCCGTCAGGGGCAAAGTTTTTGCAGCATGGAGTGTCTTCAATCTTGAAAGGCCAAGTTTCCGCAAGTTTTCCGCTTGGAACGACTCTTCCCGCAAGAAGCAAAGCAGTTGCCTCTCCGCATGCTTCTCCCGGAAGATACATCTGTAGGATTGCCGCAGCTGACTTTGCGTGAGAAAGATCTATGGGGGAGCCGCTGAACGAGACAAGCACCAGGTCGCCTGTGATTTTTAAAAGCTCCACAAGAAGTTCTTCCTGTTCTGCCGGAAGCTTGAGTGTGTCGCGGTCAAAGCCTTCGCCTTCAAAGCAGTCGGTCAGTCCGCAAAAGTAAAGGATGGTCTTTTTTTGCTCAACAGCCTTTTTTGCGTCAAGCAGAGCCTTTGCAATCAGCGGACGGTTTTTTGCCGGAGCCTTGGAGCGTCTGCAGAAGCCCGAATAGTAACCGGGAGAATATTCCACATCAAAGCCCTGGGCCCTCAGCGATTCCACAGCATCAGGGTAGGAGGCTGTAGTGATGTGGCTTGAACCTCCTGCCTGAAACTTCATGTTAACGGCAAGTTCCCCGATTACAAGCAGGCTTTTGTTTTTTGCTGCCGTGAGCGGTAGAGTTCCCTTGTTCCGGAGAAGCACCGCACTTTTGCATGCAAGGTAAAGTGCAGTCTTGTGCTGAACCTTGTAGTCCACAGGAAACGAACCGTCTGGTGCGCGGCCAGGTGCATCTTCCCTCATCTGATTAAGACGACGTGCAGTGGAGATAAGGCGGCTGTTCGCAATGTCAATCTGTTGCTCTCTGAGGCTTCCGTCCTTAACGGCTTTGGAAAGCTGCATGTCAAAGTAGCCGTTGGAGTCAGGCATGGCAAGATCCATTCCGGCCTTAAGACATGCAGGTGCGTCTATGCAGGCACCCCAGTCGGAAATTACAATTCCGTTGAACCCCCACTTTTCCCTCAGCACCTGGTTCAGAAGGTAGGGCGAATGGCTTGCGTAAATTCCGTTCACCCGGTTGTACGAACTCATAATCGCAGCAGGGGAAGATTTTTTTACGGCAATCTCAAAGCCGCGCAGATAAATCTCGTGAAGAGTCTTTTCGTCAACATTGCTGGAGGAAGTCTGACGCCGCTTTTCCTGATTATTGCAGGCAAAATGTTTTATGCACGAACCTACGCCGGAAGCCTGCATACCGTTCACGTATGAGGCGGCAAGTTCGCCCGTAAGGAAAGGGTCTTCCGAAAAGTATTCAAAATTGCGTCCGCAGAGAGGTGAGCGCTTGATGTTCATTCCGCAGCCAAGCATGAGCTGTACATTTTCGTGCAGGGCCTCTTTTGCAATGGATGCTCCCAGCAGGGAAAGAGCATTCCTGTCCCACGACGAAGCAATGCAGCTCGCAGTCGGAAAGCATGTGGCAGTACGGCTTGCATTGAGGTCCGAGTAGGATTCCTGGTCCTGCTTGCGTAAACCGTGAGGCCCGTCGCTCATGGTGATTGCAGGGATCTGATTGTTGGCAGAGTAAGAGTTCCAGCTGCCGACCCCGTTGAATAAACGAATCTTGTCTTTTAAATCCATAAATCCATTATAAATTATAATCCCGGAAAGTCAAAGAAGAATATTTGCCGGAATATTTTTTTTCACAATTGTTCCGATTTGTGCACCAGCCGCCTACGCCCGACTTGGAGGGCCGCGGAGCGGTTCCGACTGCAGGGAGGAATGGAGGCGGTAGCCGGAACCCGGAATGGCGGGGACTGGGGTTTGTGGGACTGTTCAAGCGGAGAAATGTATCTGGAAAATTATGTGCCGTCCAAAAAAAAGGTGGAAGAATCTGCTTGTGTTCTGTGGGCTATCTTGTATATTTATGCAAAAAATGCTAAACTTAGGCTTTAGTATGAGTACTAAAGCATGTATTGTCCTTGCAAACGGACAGGTTTTTGAAGGTAAGGGTTTTGGTGCCGGTGGAGTTGTTACTGGTGAAGCTGTTTTTACTACCGGCATGAATGGTTACTTGGAGACGCTTACGGATCCGAGTTATTTTGGTCAGATTGTGACACAGACTTTTCCCCTGATAGGCAACTACGGCATTATTCCTGAAGACTTTGAAAGTTCTGCTTGTCATGTCCGGGGATACATTGTCCATTCCTGGTGCTCTGAACCCAGCAACTTTAGAAAGAACGGCGACCTGGATTCCTATCTGAAGGCTCAGAATGTCATCGGGCTTTACGATGTTGACACAAGGGCTCTGACCAAGGTGCTGCGCGAAGCTGGTGTTATGAATGCGATGCTTGTCAGCGGCGGTTCCGAGGAAGCGGCCGAGGTTTTTGCGGCGCTTGAAAATCCTGAGCTTAAGAAAAAACTTCTGCGGAAAATCAAATCCTTTAAAATTGAAAATGCGGTGGAAAGTGTGACTTGCTCTGCACGTGGTGTTGAGGAAAGTGCCGATGTTGTGTTTGCACGTTCGGCTGAATACCGCTTTGTTCCTGTGCGCTCTGATGGTACCAAGGAAAATGATCCGGTGCGTGCCATGAAAAATGGAAAGGGCAGGAAGGTTGTGCTCTGGGACTTTGGTGCCAAGGCCAACATAAGACGCGAACTTCTTAAGCGTGGCCTTGATGTTGTGACTGTTCCTGGTTCTGCCAAGGCTGCTGAGATTCTTGCGCTTGGTCCTGACGGAATCATGCTCAGCAATGGCCCTGGCGACCCTAGTGAAAATACGGGGATTATTTCTGAAATCAAGAAGGTGCTGAAGTCGGGAATTCCTGTGTTCGGTATCTGTCTGGGACATCAGCTTCTGGCTTTGGCAAACGGTGCCGAGACGGTCAAGCTCAAGTATGGTCATAGGGGTGCGAATCAGCCTGTAAAGCAGCTTAGTACGGGGCGTGTTTACATAACCAGCCAGAATCATGGCTATGCTGTGAAAAGTGACGCTCTTCCACGCGGCGCGGTGGAAAGTTTTGTGAATACAAATGACGGTACAAATGAAGGTCTCACTTATACTAAGTTCCCGGCATTCAGTGTTCAGTTCCATCCTGAAGCTTGTTCCGGTCCGCTTGACACCAGCTTTTTGTTTGACGAATTTGTGGCTCTTATAAATGACCACAATCTGTTCAAGGGGTTCAAGGCTAAGTTCGAGCGCATTGACTCTATTAAATTCTTTGCTTCCACCATCAAGGGGACTAAGGCCCGGTCTGTTTGATGGAAGTTATGACTCAGTCGGATTTGGAGAAGTCTCTTGCGGAGTTGAAGGGACAGCTTGAGGAAACGGCTGTTTCTTACCAGAAAACTCTGGAGACTTTTCTAAATGCTGATGCCATTGTCAAACGTGGGGTGGAACTTAAACTGAATATGGAAAAATGTAAATTCTTTGAGCTCAAGGAAAAGATTGAGGCTGTTGAGCGGATGCTTGCGGTTGTGGCTGAGGCGGATGTACTTGAGACTCTGGATGAACTGGACTAAAGCTTGTGCTGTCAGGTTTACTGCCTGGCTGTGCTCTTCGGGAGGCAAATGTGAATAAGGCATTAATCAAGAAAATCTTTACAGGTGTGCTGCTTGCCCTGCTGGCTTTTGTGCTGGTGCGGTATGTGCTTGGAAGGCTTCCTGGTCATGGCTCTGACTCTGCTGATGAACTGGTGGTGACTGGTTCTGAACTGGAATCTGAAGCAGCTGCTGAGGGCGGGCTTTCTGTAACGGAGGCTTCGGGGCATTCCGCTTTGTCCGGGGTGCAGGACACTCTGGAACTTCCGGATCTGCAGAATCAGATTGAAGTGTCTCCTCCTCTGAGTCAGGATTCTGGGGTACAGTCTGTTTCACAGTTGCCTGATGCGGTGTCACAGGTTCAGGCTGGGGTTCCTGACCAACAGGCTCCACCGGCGCAGTCTGAAGTTTCCAGGGATGGGCTTTACAACACCAAAAAGAAAGTTGCCCTTTATATCAAAACCTATGGATGTCTCCCCAAAAACTACATTACCAAAAAAGAGGCCGGTGACTTGGGATGGACTGGCGGCAATCCTGAGTATGTGAAGGAAAAGGCTAGTATCGGCGGTGACACTTATTCAAACCGTGAAGGGCTTTTTCCCAAGGCCAAGGGGCGTACTTACAGGGAATGCGATATTGATACCTGGGGTAAGAATTCCCGCGGGGCCAGGCGTATTGTTTTTTCAAATGACGGATATATTTTTTATACTGACGATCATTACAGCTCCTTTGAGCAGTTGTATGGTCCTGAGTGATTCTCTAAGGTACGGTGCTTATGAAATTCACTATTGATCTGGAAGCGGCGGAATCTAAGGAAGAACTTCATGCCCTTTTGGCGGAGAGTCTGCCCCTGCCGGATTACTATGGCTATAATCTTGATGCGCTTTATGATGTTCTTACGGATGGCCATGCAATGTGGGAAATCCGTTTTGAAAACAGTTCGGAATGTGCGGATAATCTGGGTGATTACTTTGAGTCATTCAGGGAGACTGTTGAGGACGCGGTTGCTCAGGGGGCAGCTCTCAGGGTTGAGTGGGCCGGTTAGAGGCTTAATTCCGCAGTATGTCCACAAGGTGAGAGCTTGCGCCAAGCAGTTCGGGACGCTCACAGATTGCCTGCTGGTATTTTACAAAGAGCCCGAAGGCTTCTTCATCCATTGCATTCAGTTCCCGCCTCATGTAATCAGCCGGTCCATCGGCCGCAATAATCTTTATACGCTCAATTCCAACCTGTGCATTGATTGAATCGATGTCTTCCAGACGGACGTAAGTATAAAGCTGTTTTTCATCAGGAACAGTATGAAAGTCTTCCGTCACACTTCCTTCTGCAAGGCATTGTGCAATCATGTTTTTCTTGAAGCAGTACTGGATTATGCTGTATTCGTTCATCACGTATGCCACAAAGATAATGCCGCCCTTCCTGGTGACCCGCCTGGCTTCTTTGAGTGCCTTGAGCTGGTCGGAACGGGAGTGCAGATGGTACATAGGTCCTAGCAGAAGTGTTATGTCAAAACTATTGTCGCCAAGGAAATGGAGGTCACGTGCATCCCCGGGCCAACAGTTGACGTCTGCGTGCTTGCTTTCCAGGACTTGCAGATTGTGCGGAACTAGTTCAACTGCCGTAACATTAAACCCTGCCTGGGAAAGTGCTACGGAATAGCGTCCTGTACCGGCGCCTATGTCCAGAATTTTAGGGGATTCAAGACTGTCCGCAAAAGAGCGGATGTATTTCATTGTTGTAAGATATTCCACCATGCCGTGACGGGTGGTCAGACGGTGGTCTTCGTCAAATTTATTGTAATAGCGTTCCAAGTCAGTCATGCAATGATACTAACGCTTTACGGGCTTACGGGCAAGCCCCTGCATTGGGGCCAGCACTTGTGTGTTGACCCCAATGCCTGTGGAGGCCGTTTAGTTGGCCGTATGCATTTTTCCGCTGCAGGATTTTCCGCATCCGCATTCGCAGTCACAGCCGCAGGGGGATTTTCCCTTTTTGTGAGAGCGGATTCTGGAAATTACAATCGCAGCAACTATGACGCAAAGGACCGCAGCAACTACAATTGTTCCCATATCAGAGCTCCTTTGTCTTTGGTCTGCGTACAAGCATGTAGACAAAGCATGCAACAACAGCGATGGCAAAAATCAAGCCTACTACATTCAGACCGCCTGTAAATGCCGAGCCAATCTGGAATACAGCAAGAGACACTGCGTAGGCAAAAATGCACTGGTAGGCAACTGCAAAGCATGTCCATTTTGGATTGTTCATTTCGCGTCTGATTGCACCGATGGCGGCAAAGCAAGGGGCGCAGAGCAGGTTGAACAGGAGGAATGAATATCCGGCCAGTGGAGAGGCAAGGCCCTGGAAGTCGAGCACTCCGAATACACCGACAACTTCTTCCTTTGCAACAAGACCCATGATTGTGGCAACAGCGGCGGTGGCATCACCGAATCCCAAAGGTGCAAAAATCCATTTGATTCCGTTGCCGATGGCGCCAAGGATAGAGTCTGCAAGCTCAAGGTCTGCGTTGAATCCGAATTTGCCGTCGGTCCATCCAAAGACAGAACCTGCCCAGATTACAATGGAAGAAATCAAGATGATTGTTCCGGCCTTTTTGATGAAGGACCATCCGCGTTCCCACATTGAGCGCAGGATATTGCTGACTGTTGGCAAGTGATATGCAGGAAGTTCCATGACAAAGGGGGCTGCCTCGCCGGCAAAAGGCTTTGTCTTTTTTAGGATGATTCCTGAGACGATTATTGCGGCCATACCCGCAAAGTAAGCGCTTGGTGCAACCCATGAAGCTCCGCCGAACAGTGCGGCTGCAATCAGGGCGATGATAGGAAGCTTGGCTCCGCAGGGAATGAATGTGGTTGTCATTATTGTCATCCTGCGGTCGCGTTCGTTTTCAATGGTGCGGC
>CAMNHD010000031.1 GCA_946538875.1 uncultured Treponema sp. | reverse complement strand
CTTTTTGTCCGGAATTTTCTTAGCGTAATCCATGGCCACAAGATACAGGATTTTAACAGCTTTGTAAATGCGGTAAAACAGAGCGGTTCCGCATGGTATTCGTGGCAAAAAATTCCTATTCACAAAAACAGACAAACTACGCTATAATGGCGCAAGATTTTTTCACGGAGAATAAAATGAAAAAGAAAACAGGCCGAATAATCGGAATCACTGCCGCCATCCTCATCATAGCAGGAGTGCTCGGCACATACGCAGTAGGAAACTATCTGGTCACATACTCAATCGCCCGCAAGACAGGAATGAACACTTCCGTAGCGCCCAAGTCATCCACCGGGGAACAGGAAGCAAAAATCATAGCCGACCGCCGCCAGGAATTCAAGGTCCGCACTCAGAACTGGTACGACACAACTCCGCACAAAGTCGTCACCGTAAAATCCGCAGAAGGCCTCACACTTGAAGCAGACGTCTTCGAGGCAAAGTATCCCTCGTCCAAGTGGGTCATCGCAGTCCACGGCTACACAAACAACCGCACCAGCATGTACAACATCGCTTCCTTCTACAGTGAACGCGGCTTCAACGTAATCACACCCGACAACCGCGCCCACGGAAAAAGCGACGGTAAATACATCGGCATGGGATGGCTCGACCGCAAGGACATGCTGCGCTGGATAAACTACATACTTGAGCAGGACCAGGCTGCAAAGATAGTCCTCCACGGAATCAGCATGGGTGCCGCAACAGTGATGATGGTCTCGGGTGAAACCCTCCCGTCCAACATCCGCTGCATTGTGGAAGACTGCGGTTACACTTCAGTCTGGGACATCTTCAGGGACGAACTCAAGTACCTCTTCCACCTGCCGCCGTTCCCCTTCCTCACAAGTGCAGACGGCATCGCCCTCAAGCGCGCAGGCTACACATTCAAGCAGGCAAGTTCAGTCAAACAGCTCCAGAAGACCTCAATTCCAATGCTCTTTATCCACGGAAGCCGCGACACCTTCGTGCACCCCGAAATGATGGACAAAGTCTACGACGCCTGTGCAAGTTCCGTCAAGCAGAAGCTTCTGATAGAAGGCGCAGGCCACGGCGAGTCATATCTCCTGAACCCGGACCTCTATTTTTCAACAGTCTTTGATTTTGTAAACCAGAATCTCTAAATATTTTCTTTTATATGGAGCACCCCTCATAGCCCACAATATAATTCCGGCTCCAACCGGGTGCTCCCGCAGATGCGTCACGCGCTTTCCGGGGTTCCGGGCTCAGCCCTCCAGCCCCCGCTCTGCGGTGGCCCTGCGGCCCCTCCAATCGCGGCTAGGCTGCACTATTATGCTAAGTCTGCTCCCCCCCCAAAAAAAAACTGCCCCCGGTAAAAATCAGGGGCAGAGTTTTGGCAAAATCATTCCGTCAAGGATTTATTTCTTTGCCTGGCCGTAGTAGGCGTTGGGGCCGTGCTTCCTCTGGTAGTGCTTGTCGATGATGTATGAAGGAAGCGGTGTTGCGCGTGGCTCTATGCTGATTGTGTTCAGTGCCATGTGGGCTACTTCTTCAAGAACGGCGGCGTTGTAAACTGCCTTGTCTGCGGTGGCTCCCCAGCAGAATGGTCCGTGGCCGCCAACCAGACACATGTTCACTTCGGCGGGGTTCAGCTTGAGTGAACGGAAGTGGCTGACGATAAGGTCGCCTGTTTCCTTTTCGTAGTCGTTCTTTACAGCTTCCTCGGAAAGGTATGGGGTGCAGGGAACTTCTGTCTGTATGTGGTCGGCGTGGGTTGTTCCGAAAAGCGGAATTGGCTTCATGGCCTGTGCCCAGCTTACGGCGAATGTGGAGTGCGTGTGGATGATGCCGTTGATGTTGGCTCCGTCCTTCACCGCAAACTCTTTGTAGAGCACCACGTGTGTGGGGGTGTCGCTTGACGGGCGCAGGTCTCCTTCCACAACTTTTCCGTCAAGGTCTACCACAACCATGCTGTCCACGGTGAGTTCCGGGTAGGGGACTCCGCTTGGCTTGATTGCAAAGACACCGGCAGCCTTGTCGAATGCGCTTACGTTTCCCCATGTGTACAGCGCCAGGTGCTGTGCGGGAATCTCCATGTTGGCGGCAAAAGCCTGTTCCTTGATTGCCTGATATTTTGACATATATTTACTCCTCGCATAATTATTTTTTTGCAGACTGTATGCAAGCCTTGGGCTTTGAATAGCAGTCCAGGACGTCAGTCCAAGTTGTCCACTGCGGCGCGCTCCACGGCAAGCCCCTTCTTGTAGTTTGCAAAGAAGGCGTTGAATCCGGCAACATCTTCTGCGCTGGGCTCAACCTTTGTGACCTTTGCTGAGGCAAACACACACTTTTCAAGCCAGTCGGAAAGCTTTGCGCCGTTTCCGTTCACCACAAAGCTTGCAAGAAGTGCCATACCCCATGGGCCGCCCTCACCGGCAGTGCTCAGTGCGCTTACCGGAGTGTGCATAGCGGCAGCCATGTACGGAAGCCCGACGTTCTCCGCCTTGAAGAATCCGCCGTGACCAGTAAGACGGTCAAGCTGAACCTTTTCCTCGTCAAAGAGTATGTCCATACCAGTGCGCAGTGCTCCAAGGGCAGTAAAGAGCTGGGCGCGCATAAAGTTTGCCAGTGTGAAATCGGCATTCTGTGTGCGTACAAAGAGCGGGCGGCCGGAAGCAAAGCCCGTCATGCTTTCGCCGGAGATGTAGTTGTACGGGATAAGACCGCCGCAGTCCTTGGCACCCTTAAGTGATTCGGCAAGGAGTGTGTCGTAGAGCTGGGGCTTTGAGAACTTTGCACCCAGAAGTTCGGCGGCTGCTCCAAAGAGCTTTATCCACTTGTCGTATTCGCCGGTACAGTTGTTCGCATGTGCCATAGCTGTAGGCCTTCCGTCAGGGGTTGCAACAATGTCGATAAGGCCGTTGTAAGCCTTGCTGAGAGCCTTCTCCAGAACGACCATAGCAAACACGGAGGTACCGGCAGAGACATTTCCGGTGCGGGGTGCAACAGAGTTTGTGGCAACCATGCCGGTTCCGGCATCTCCCTCAGGAGGAGCCATCACAGTGCCGGCTTCGAGAGTTCCCTCAGGGTCAAGCCATGCGGCGCCCTGGGCGGTAAGTTTTCCAGCCTCTGCACCGGCAGGCAGGCACTTTGGAAGAATTCCGCCGAGTTTCCAGCCAAAGCCGCAGGGAGCAACCAGTTCGTCAAACTGGCCAATCATCTTCTTATTATAATCGCCGGTCTCAGCGTCAATCGGGAACATGCCGCTTGCGTCCCCAACACCCAGAACCTTCTGGCCGGTAAGCATCCAGTGTGCATAGCCCGCAAGAGTGGTAAAGAAAGCCACATCCTTTACATGAGCCTCTTTCTTGAGGATAGCCTGATACAAGTGGGCAATGCTCCAGCGTTCAGGAATAGGATAGCCGAACAGAGCGGAAAGCTTTTCGGAAGCCTCGCCGGTAATCGTGTTGCGCCAGGTGCGGAACGGAACCAGAAGTTTTCCGTCCTTGTCAAAAGCCAGGTATCCGTGCATCATCGCGGAAATACCCATGGCGCGCAGTTTGGTGAGCTTTACGCCGTATTTTTCCTGCACATCCTTTTTCATGCCCATAAACGCAGTGGAAATACCGTTATGAATCTCGTCAAGTGAATAAGTCCACACACCGTCAATAAGCGAGTTTTCCCAGTCAAAAGCGCCGCTGGCCACAGGATTGTTCTGTGAGTCGATAAGAACCGCCTTGATACGGGTGGAACCGAATTCAATGCCAAGAATGGCCTTGCCGTCAGCAATTTCCTTTGAAATCTGATCTTTTTCCATATTACATCCTCTTAAAGAAAGAAAATCCGCCGCATCCCAGTGCAGGCGCAGTGGACATACATATATTATTCATTGATTTCTAAAGAAAAGCAAGTGTTTTTAGTGAAAAAAACGGGTATTTATCAAATAAAATTGAAGTAGTCAGGGGGAGTGTATCAAAAAAAGTCGTTTCCAACTTACGCCTCTCCAAGCCGGCATATGTCACTTTGCCGGCCGGTGAGACTTACTTCTTTGCAAGAAGGGGAGAAGATCCGCTGTTCTGGTAAAAGACCAGCACGTCAGCGGCAAAGCGTTCCTCAAGGGCAATGCGGTAGTCGTTGATGTGCGCAATGTAGTCAAGGGTATGCTTTGGTGTGCGGTCCGAGTGAACCTTGTTGGTGCCGGCGTTGTACATGGCCATGGCGGCAATCTCGTTACCGGCGGTGTCCATGCAGTAGCGCAGGTGGGCCATACCGTAATGTGCGGAAATCTTTGGGTCGTAGAATTCCTCTTCAGTCAGCTTTGGAAAGGAAGAGGAGTTCAACTGGAAAAGCCCCCTGTCGATTGTACCGTTTGTGTTCACATGCTTGGCATTCGGCTTGTAGCGGCTTTCAGTGTAGGCAAGCGCAAAGGCCAGTGCCGGAGGTATGCTGCAGCGGTCTGCTTCGTCAAGGATGGCAAGGGCAACTTCGCGGTCGTTTGCAACCAGGATGTAGAACCATTCAACTGCGGCTCTGGTTTCGGGGCGGCGCAGCAGTTCAAGTGCGGCGTCTGTGCTCTTTTTGTTTTCCTTTACAAGCTCTTCAATAGAAGAAACTTTCTTATCCTCTGAATCCAAAGTATTTTCCCCTTCTGTCCTGGGGATCAGGTTCTGCAGGTCTTCCTGGGATAATTCCTGAGCGGTAAGTTCCAGCGGCTTGATTTCCTTCTGAATGGCAAGAGCCTTGACCTTTGCGCTGACTGGAACGGTGATGAGACAAACACAAGTGATGACAACTATAATAGAAAATACTTTCTGCCAATCCTCGTATTCAACATGACCTAATTTCATTTGTTTCCTCTTGAGACAATGCGTGTTTAGTAAAAGATTAAGCTTGTCTCCATGAATTTGCCACAAATAATGGCACAGTTTTGTATTTAATGCAAGTAAAATTATGTAATTTGTTTGAAAATTTTGCGTTTTAGTGAAGATTCTTAGCAGTAATACATGAAAATTGTCTTATAAGAGGAAATTTTAGTGCTTTTTTAATACTTTTTTCTCCCGTTTAAGCCGTTTTTTGCCTTAAAACCAAATTTTTTTCCTTGACAAATTCAGCGACTAAATCTAAACTATTAATCATGGACTTAAGAACTGTATTAACACCTGAAACAGTAGACCTTCACTTGAAGGGAACTACAAAGGAAGAGATTATTGACGAGTTACTCGACGTTCTTGTAAAGGCAGGTAAAGTAACGGATAAGGCTGCGGCAAAAGAGTGTGTTTTGGACCGTGAACACAAGATGTCCACCGGTATGAAGCACGGAATCGCAATCCCACACGGAAAGACAGACACTGTTTCCGACCTTGTGGCTTGTATTGGTATTTCAGATTCTGCTGTTGATTTTGACAGTTTGGATCAGGAACCATGCCGTATTTTTATCATGACATTGTCGCCTGTCAATAAAACTGGTCCACACTTGCAGTTCTTGGCAGAAGTAAGCCTTCTGTTTAAGTCCGCTGACAAGCGCGCCCAGATTTTGAACACACAGGACAAAGCCGAAGTTATCAAAATTCTTACCGAGTAGGATTTCGGTGCCTGGCCGGAGCATAAAGCCTCTGGTCATGGCGGCAAATCTTCCAGAAGTGCTCCTCCCGCAAGGCAGGGGCTTTTTTTGTTTAAACAGGCAGTTTTTTAGCAGATGCGCACCAATCAAAGCAATAATTTTATACTGAAAATATCTCTGTTTACGGCAGTCCTTGTATGCATGACGCTTGCCTTTTTTATCCTGTATTGGAAAAGCGGCAGTCCGGGTTTTAGAAGTGCGGCAATCACTATGCTGACTTTTTCATACCATTTTGCGATGCGGATTCTGGTTGGAAAGGTGGTGGATTGTGTGAACAGGCACCGGCCCATGAATCCGGATGCGGCAGTGCACAAAATCTTTGCCTTTGAGCCGGGCCTGTATTCTTTTATCAAGGTCAAGCGGTGGAAAAAATATGCAGTTACAGCGGTTCCAGAATCCTTTGACCTTTCAAGGAATTCCCTGGAAAAAATCAGGCTGAATATGCTCCAGGCCGAAGTGGTGCATAAAGTGATAATGCTGCTTGCGCTTCTGCCCATCCTGCTGATTATTCCATGGGGGTCGGTGCTGGTGTTTGTGCTTACTTCTGTGGCGTCAAGCCTGATGGATCTGCCCTTTGTGATTATTCAAAGGTACAACCGCTGGAGAATCAACAGGCTGTTGGCGGGGCTGCGGTGTACGCTGGCGGAATGTCCCTCCGGAATGCAGTATCGTCTGGATTAAGAAATTGAAAACTAAGATTTACTTTCCGGCGCTTTCGTGATAGGATGTGGCCATGAAAAGATTTGCATTTTTGCCATTGGCGGCTGCATTTTTTCTTGCGGCCTGCTCTTCGTCCAAGAATATGCTTACATTGGGACAATGCGGTGTGGTGCTTCCGCTGGACAAGTCATGCCTTGAAAAAGGTGTTTCCTATGATGAATTTGATACTGGTGTGGTTTTTGTTTTCAGCTACCAGGATGAACTTGAAAAACTGTATCAGGAAGCACAGTCAAAATGGATGAATCTTGCTCCTGAGGATCAGGCTGCCTACGCTCTTGAATACAAGGCCAGTCTTTCTGTGCATCAAAAGACTCTTGCCTATATTGTCGTGATTAGTGACGGGGAATATCAGGGCTTTTTGGACAAGGAAGTGCCCGGGAGTGCCATGATTTCTTCGATGGAACTTGTCGGTCATAAGGATGGACGTACTTATCTCCGTCTGCTGCCGGAAAATACTACCGAGGGTATGGGGGCTGAGGAAGAGGCTGCCTTTCTTGAGTGTCAGGAAAAGGTCCGTAAGGCTGTAAAGAAGATGAAGATGATAAAGCCTTCTGCCCCGGATGCCCGTGGTGAGGATGGGGCTCCGCAGGATAATGCCATAGGGGATATACCTGACTTTAATACCGTGGATCTGTATGGAAATCCTGTGGACTCTTCGATTTTCAAAAATAAGGATCTTACTGTTGTCAATATCTGGGGAACCTTCTGCGGACCCTGCATCAGGGAAATGCCTGAGCTTGGCGAATGGGCAAAGGCTCTTCCTGAAAATGTGCAGCTTATCGGCCTTGTCTGCGATGTGAACGGAGCCGATGATACGGCTGGTATTGAAGAGGCCAAGGATATCATGGGGCAGGCCCATGCGGATTTTGTGAACCTTGTTGCTTCTGATTCCCTTGCGTCTTACCTGAGTGCAGTTCAGTTTGTGCCTACCACAATTCTGGTGGACAGTCTGGGGCATCTTGTTGACGAGCCGATTGTCGGGGCCAAGATTGAATCTTACAAGCAGGCTGTGGAGAAATATATTGAGACTTCGGCAAAGTGATTCCTTGAGCGGTAGGGGTGAGGAGAAGGAAGAGAGTACGGCTGGTGTCAGTACCGGTGCAAGTACCGGTGCGGCGCAAAAGGCGGGTGCGGCTGGTTCCAAGCCTCCTGCTGCACTGCGGACACCTCACATCTGGTATCAGATTCCCGTGACACTGGCATTCCTTGCCATAGCGGCGGCTTTTATCGCTTACGGAATCTCCCGGGGAGAAATGTCCGTTGTCCTGCGAAAGGCCGTCCGCATCTGTATGGAATGCATAGGGCTTGGGTGAGACTATGTTCAGGAAAATATCTTTTCAGCTTAATCGCAGAATTATACAGATTGCCGCCTTTGGTTTCTGCAATTCCAAGATTCAGAACTTTTTCTCCGGCAAACTTTATACAGGCCCCTGGAAGAAATTCTGTGCTCCGGGGCTTAACTGCTACTCGTGCCCTGCAGCAAATTTTTCTTGCCCCATAGGCGCAATGCAGGCGGTGAACGGTTCAATCAAGTACGATTTTTCATTTTATGTGGCAGGAATGATTCTCGCCGTGGGAGTTCTGCTTGGCCGTGCAGTATGCGGATTCCTGTGTCCCTTTGGACTCTTCCAGGAATTGCTGCACAAGATTCCTCTGCCAAAAATAAAACTGTGGAAGCCTCTGCGTTACATCAAGTATGTGATGCTTCTGGTCTTTGTGATGATACTGCCGGTGGCCAGCACTTCTTATGCCGGAGCAGGAGACCCTGCCTTCTGCGAGTATGTGTGTCCAGCCGGTATACTGGAAGCTTCCCTTCCGCTTTTGGCAACACACCCGGAACTGCGTTCAGTTTTGGGGTGGCGCTTCCTGCTCAAGCTTAGTATCTTTGCGGTGGTCATGATTCTCTGTGTGTTTGTGTACAGATTCTTTTGCCGCGTGATGTGTCCGCTTGGAGCTGTGTACGGTATTCTTAACAAAGTGAGCCTTTATACTGTGTCTGTTGACAAGGCCAAATGTGTTGGCTGCGGAGAGTGTGCCTCAGTCTGTCCAATGCAGGTGGACCCGGTAAAGAATCAGCGCAGCACGGAATGCATTTTTTGCGGACGGTGCAGGGATGCCTGTCCGGTAAGCGCAATCCGAATTGGTTTCGGTGTGTATAGCGGGCGACCCCGCGGTTCCGAATAACATGAGTACGCAACCGGCAGCCACTTTGTGTCTGCATTGTGTCAAATTTTTCCCACTGCAGGCAGCTTGTCATACTGGGCTTTGTCCGCAAAGGCAAACGATGAGCAAAGAATGCTAAAGTGGCTACCGTTCGCGTGTAAGGTCTTTTACCCACTTGTATTTTCTAAAGTGGAGCATCACCCACGGAATCTTTCCCACTTCGTCAAGGCATGTGCAGGCATAGACTACCACCACAGGCCAGTGGAAGACGTATGTGCCAAGAGCCGCAAGCGGTACTGCAAAGCACCACATCACAACTGCAAGCGAATACATGTCAAAGAGTGTGTCCCCTCCGGACGCAAAGACTCCGTTTATCGTGATGCTGTTCACCGAGCGGCCGATCATGTACACGGCCATCACACACAGCATCTGTATAAGATAAGTGCGCGCCTGTCCGCTTAGCTTGACCACATGCAGTACCAGAGGAATGAACGCGAACATTAAGAGTGTGGAGGAAAATCCCACCACGAACGAAATCTTGACCATGCGCTGACCGTAAAGCTTTCCGCGTTCAAGATTGCCGGCACCAAGCTCGTTCCCCACAAGTATTCCAGCACCAGCCGCAAGGCCTTCGCATGCACAGCAGACAAGGTCGCGGATTACAGCCGTCACGGAGTTTGCGGCGGCGGCGTCAAGTCCAAGGTGTCCCATGAACGAAGAGTAGGATGTGAATCCCACTCCCCACAGAAGGCATGCCCCCAGAATCGGCAGCATACATTTCATAAAGTCCAGGGTAAGCATTTTGTTGATCTGGAAAAGACCGGAAAGTTTGGGATGTATGTAGGATTTCCTGTACGATAGGAAAATCACCGAACAGAATTCTATTGTACGGGCAGCAAGTGTGGCTATGGCGGCTCCCTGCACGTTCATCTTCAGTCCGTAGATGAGCACTGCGTTAAGGATTATGTTCACCACCACGGCGACGGATGAAACCACAGCAACCGTGGTGACGTGGTCGCTCACTTTCATCATCACAAGGTAGCACTGCGAGATTCCTGTGAGCAGGTAGGAGAAGCCCGCGATTCTAAGGTAGCGCACACCGATTGCAATGAGCTCCGGCTCGTTTGTGTAGAGACGCATAAGAAATGCAGGGAAGCAGGTGCATCCTATGAAAAACAGTATGGAAAGTGTTCCGCAGATTCTCAGACTCAGGCAGAAGATGTCATTCATGGACTTAAAGTCGCGCTTTCCAAAGTACTGTGCGCCGAGCACCGATGTTGCCCCGATTGTGGCCCCAAGAATCATGTTCTGTATGAACTGGATCTGCGTCGCAAGGGAGACAGCTGCCATTGCATTCTGTTCCTCACTGCCCAGCATGAATGCGTCCGCAGCAGCAACCGACGCAAGCATCAGTGACTGGAAACATATCGGAAGGGCCAGCCTCAGCAGCTTGCCCAGGAATTCTTTGTCTTTCATCTGTGTACTCCGGGGGATTTACGTCAAGGCTTAATACTAGTGGGTTTTTGCACGGGCGTCAACTGCGGGAGACTGAAAATAATATTTTGTAAGATACTATTGCATACAATATAAAATTGTTGTATTGTTTTCATAGAGGTGAAAATATGAACGAAACATTGTGTGTTTTGGAAAGCCGCAGAAGCTGCAGGAAATTTGATCCTGAAAAATTGCCATCCGAGGAAGATCTTGACAGCATCATCAGGGCCGGAACTTTTGCTCCAAGCGGAATGGGCAGGCAGGCTGCAAAGATTATCGCAGTGACAAATCCTGAGCTGAGAAATAAAATCAGCGGGGAAAATGCAAGAATTATGGGGCAGGGTAAGGATTGTGATCCTTTTTACGGTGCTCCGGTGATTCTGATTGTGGTTGCGGACAAGTCATGCCCCACATATCTTTACGACGGTTCCCTGGTTCTTGGCAACCTGATGAATGCGGCGG
>CAMNHD010000030.1 GCA_946538875.1 uncultured Treponema sp. | reverse complement strand
TTGTGAAAATATTTCGCTCCGCTACATATTTTCACGGGCTCACGAGCCCATAAAACTGGCACCTCTAAAAACTGAAGTTTTTAGAGGTTGCTGAGAGAGTCTTTTAGAATGCGTCTACCGTTCTCTGAGCCTCAGCGTCATCGGCACCTGAAAGCAGGAAGAAGATATTTTACTTCTTTTCCTACGTTGAGGCAGTAACACTGGATTTCGTTGCTTACTTCCACGCCCCTCTTGTTTGTGATTACAAGGAAACCGGTCTTTCTGTGGCCAAAAATCTTTGCAATAAATTTTACGATTTTCCAGACTTTGCTTTATGGTTCTGATGGAGATGATGGTGAGCAGGCGTTGCGGGCGGCGATTGAGCCCGCAGAAGGGGTAGCGGACAAGCAACAAAGCGGAGAGGTTCGGCACTGCCTGCAGGGACGAACCGCGAAGCGACTTGCTTGGGAGCGAGGGGAAGGCCTTCCCCTTCAAGAATACTGCGTTTGGACTTTTTCCCAAATTGAAGACTATGCAAGGGATTGGAGCACCTGTGAAGCATTCACGCGTTCAATTGTTACAGAGGATTGTCCTTTCTTGATATAATACTATACCTTATGACTTCCGGGCGGTATTCAAAATGCATGTTGTCCCAGATGAGCCACTTTCCGCCGTAGATGAAACCTTCTTCCTCGAATACTTCTATCACTTTTGCAGGTGGCATCCAACGCCGTTCCAAGGGCAGGAGCATCCACCTGTCAGGGTCAATGTCACGACGCCATGCCCAATAGACATTCTTGGACCCCCAGCCTTTTGGCAACACATCTATTGCTATTCCCAGACTGTGGAATGAACGGTTCCGGGAATCGCGGATTGTGCGCCAGTTGTATCCGTCTGCACTGGAAAGCTTTTCGATAAATGTTTTTACCTCCGCATCTTTGGCAGAGAGTTCCTTCAATCTTTTTTGGATTCGGTCCAAAGCTGGAATTATCTCTTCGTGGACTTTTGTGCGTTTACCCAGGAACATGTGGTTCTTTATGTGTTTCTCCACACGCTGATGCGTAAGGCAATCATAAACCACATCATATAAATACGGTGGAGTACAGGGACCGTTGCGTCGGTTCTCCACGGAACTGTATTCGTTTATGTAATCAATGTCTTCCTGGGTAAAAGTTGCCGGATCCGCAACTTCCTTTTCGTATTCGTAAAGCAGCGGCAGGAACATATCCTTGTTTTCTAATTCGCTGAAGGGTAAAAATCTTGAATCCTGCCAGTATAATTCCGCACTTTGGTTCCCGGCTGTAATAGTAATCAAGAAGTCACCAAGTTCAGGGTCATATACAGAGGTAAAAGTGACATTGGGATAAGACTCACGGAAAATGTGCAGTCCTGCAGGCTCTGTTCCAACAGTTTCCAAGCCTGGTGCAATTGAAACCAGCGGAACCAGCATGGTCATAGAGAGAGTCATGTATATTTTCTTTATAATCAGCAATACACCCATGTGATGCATCCTTTTTTTTGAATCGACAATTGTTCCAATCAAAATACACTTGGAAAAAATTCAAAATCCTGATATTTATTATACTCCATTTTTAGTATTTTTTTATTTTTAAGATTTTTTTCTTTACATTATTTCCGAAGTCGATGTTGCAATTGAAAACTACTTCGAAAGCTTCGATACATTTTCTGTTTCGCTGGAGGGTCTAATCCAGAAAAAAACTTGCGGAAACCAGATAATTAAGTTACAATTAAACTATTGTTTTGCCGGAAGTCTTCCGGCGGAAAATATGGAGGAAATTGTATGAAAAAGAATTTTAAAGGTATTGCGATTGTGTCCTGCTGTCTGCTGGCCCTTGCTTCCCTTGCCTCTTGTGTAACCACAGGAGCTGCAGCAGAGGCTTCAAAGACTGACAAGGCTGCCAAGAGAACAGCAGCTGTATCTCTTGCCGGCAGCGATTTTGATGAATATGGAGATGCTTCTTTAGAGGGCATTTCCGTAAAGTTCCTGGATGAAAAGAACTGTACTTATGTTGTGCACTATGAGCCGCCGGTGGAACTTGTTGACGGAACATACACTGTGGACGAGGCTGCAGGGACAGTAACCCTTTCTCTTTCAGGAAAGTGGTACTATAACATTTGGGAAGATGATTCTGACGTTCCTGTAAAGCAATATGCCTGCGAGAGCGAAGGTTTCGAAGGAGAGATAACTCCTTCGGAAATAGTGTTCAAGGCAAACGAAGACTGGTCAGTTCTCGTAGAAGTTGTCGGCGAAGGAGCCCATGCCCCTGAACTGTTCAGGAACAACTAATCTTTGCATAAAAACGCGGCAAGGAGAAGGGCTGCTTTTAAAATCATTCTGCCTGCTATATAATTACAGGGCAAAGCAGTGTGAAGCCAGCGGGATTATTGCTCCCACTTGCAAAAAGTTTACCTTTGTGGTATTCTAATGTCCTTATATGAAGGCTAGGAACGACGGAAAAAGAGTTGAACTCAATACTTTTGTTGGAAAACACAATTCCGTTGTCTTTGAATTTTTCAATTTGCACGACTGATTTTCTTTTAGAGAATCAGTCTTTTTTTTTGCCGGATACACACGGAGCGGCTCCAGCGTTACATGGGGCTGTGACCGGGGAAAGAGGCTTCCCCCTAAAAAATTGGTTTTTGTAAGGAGTTATATATGAAGAGAAGCGACATCAACAAGGTTTTGATTATCGGTTCAGGTCCGATTGTTATTGGTCAGGCCTGCGAATTTGACTATTCGGGAACCCAGGCTTGCAAGGCCCTGCGCGAACAGGGTTACAAGATTGTACTGGTGAACTCCAACCCGGCTACGATTATGACTGACCCGGTGATGGCGGATGCAACTTACATTGAACCGCTCAATGTGGAACGTCTTGCACAGATTATCGAAAAAGAACGTCCTGATGCCCTGCTTCCGAACCTTGGCGGTCAGACAGGTCTGAACCTTGCCTGTGAGCTCAATAAAGCCGGTGTGCTTGACAAGTACGGCGTAAAGGTTATCGGTGTGAACCTTGAAGCGATTGAGCGCGGCGAAGACCGTGAGATTTTCAAAGAGACAATGCAGAAGCTTGGTATAGCAACTCCTAAGAGCGACATCTGCCACACAGTTGAAGGTGCCGAAAAAATTGCCGCAGACATCGGCTTTCCGGTTGTAGTCCGTCCTGCCTACACTATGGGCGGTCAGGGAGGCGGCTTCTGCTACAACGTGGAGGAACTCCGCAATATTGTTTCCAACGGACTTGACCTTTCAATGACCCACCAATGCCTTATCGAACAAAGCATTCTTGGTTGGGAAGAACTTGAGGTAGAAGTTGTACGCGACTCAAAGAACCAGATGGTCGCCATCTGCTTTATAGAAAACATCGACGCTGTGGGCGTTCATACAGGTGACTCATTCTGCTCAGCACCTTTTATGACCATCGACAAGGCACTTGAGGAAAAACTCAAGACTATGGCTTTCAAGATTGTAGAATCAATCGGTGTTATCGGTGGAACAAACGTTCAGTTTGCACATAATCCCAAAACAGGCGAAGTTGTTATTATCGAAATCAACCCGCGTACATCACGCTCATCAGCACTTGCTTCAAAGGCCACAGGTTTCCCGATTGCACTTATTTCAGCAAAACTTGCTTCCGGCCTTACACTGGACGAGATTCCTTACTGGAGGGACAGAACTCTTGACAAATACACTCCGGGCGGAGCTCCTGACGGAGACTATGTTGTGCTTAAGTTCGCCCGCTGGGCCTTTGAGAAATTCCGTGGCGCCGAGGATTCACTGGGCACTTCGATGAAGGCAGTCGGTGAGGTCATGGCCATCGGTAAGACATTCAAGGAAACTTTCCAGAAGGCAATCCGCGGTCTGGAAAACGGCCGCTCAGGTCTTGGCTTTGCAAAGGACTTCAACAAAAAGTCTGCCGAGGAACTCTGCGAGCTGCTCAAGACTCCTTCCAGCGAAAGATACTTCCAGCTGTACGAGGCTTTACGCAAGGGAGTATCCGTCCAGAAACTGCACGAAATCACTTTTGTAAAGGAATACTTCCTCCAGCAGATGAAAGAACTTGTGGAGCTTGAGGAAGAAATGCTCAAGACACCGGGACGTCTTCCAGCCGACAATCTTCTGATTCAGGCAAAGAAGGACGGCTTCAGCGACAAGTATCTTTCAAAGATTCTGAAGGTGAGCGAAAAGGCTATCCGCGACCGCCGCAGAGAACTTGGCGTCAAGGAAGGCTGGCTTGCGGTTCCGGTAAGCGGAGTTGAAAACGCAAACTATTACTATTCAACATACAATGCAGAGGACAAATCCACTGCAACCAACAACAAAAAGAAGATTATGATTCTGGGCGGTGGTCCAAACAGAATCGGTCAGGGAATCGAGTTCGACTACTGCTGCTGTCATGCGGCAATGCAGCTCAAGGAGCTGGGTTACGAGACAATCATAGTGAACTGCAACCCGGAGACCGTTTCCACAGACTACGACACAAGCGACAAACTCTACTTCGAACCAGTCACCACAGAAGATGTGCTTCAGATTTATGAAAAGGAAAAGCCGTTCGGAGTCATCGTTCAGTTCGGCGGACAGACACCGCTCAACATCGCACGTGAGCTTCAGGAAAACGGTGTCAACATCCTTGGCACTTCAATCGACTCAATCGACATCGCAGAGGACCGCGACCTCTTCCGCAAAATGATGGACAATCTCAACATCCCGATGCCTGAGAGCGGAATGGCAGTCGACTTTGACGAAGCCAAGGCAATCGCCGACAAAATCGGCTACCCGATTATGATCCGTCCTTCATTTGTGTTGGGTGGCCGCGGAATGGAAGTCATCTACGACGAAAAGAACCTTAAGGAATATGTGGAAAAGGCTGTCGGTGTAACTCCGGACAGACCTCTGCTTATTGACCGCTTCCTGAAAAATGCCCTTGAATGCGAAGCAGACGCTTTGGCAGACTCTACTCACGTTTACATTCCTGCGGTCATGGAACACGTGGAGCTTGCAGGCATCCACTCCGGAGACAGCGCATGTGTCCTTCCGCCCGTGAACATTCCGAAGGACAATCTCCAGACAATCAAGGAATACACCAAGAAAATTGCCGAGAACCTTCATGTCTGCGGCCTGATGAACATGCAGTACGCGATTGAAGACGGAAAGGTCTATGTGATTGAAGCCAACCCGCGCGCTTCCCGCACAGTTCCGCTTGTGTCCAAGGTGTGCGACACTCAGATGGCACGTCTTGCCACCCGCATGATGCTCGGCGAATCCCTTGAATCTCTTGGTCTGAAGGACAAAGTGATTCCTTATCACGGCGCAAAGGAGGCTGTTCTTCCATGGGCACGCTTCCCAGGGGTCGATCCGATTCTTGGACCCGAGATGCGCTCCACCGGTGAAGTTCTTGGTCTTGCCGAAAGCTTCCCGCTTGCGTTCTACAAGGCACAGGAGGCTTCCGGTTCACCACTTCCTCACGCACCTTCCGCCTGGGAAAACAAAAAGGTTCTTATCAGCCTTAGTGCAAAAGACACTCTCAAGGACCAGGTTCTCTCAATTGGAAAGACTCTCAAGGATCTTGGATTCACTCTTGTCGCGACACAGGGTACCGCCGACTTCTACAACGAAAACGGTATCAAGTGCGATGTTGTGAACAAGATTGGCGGTGGACGCCCGGACGTAATCGACATGATTATGAACAAGGAAGTCTGTCTGGTAATCAACACCCCTAAGGCCCAGCGCAACTATGCCGAAGACAGAAAGACAATCCGCAAGGCTTGTCTCAAGTACAAGGTGTCATACATCACAACTATTGCAGGTGCACTCGCAGCCGTCCAGGGAATCGCTTCCGTAAAGAACGGTCTCGGAGGAGAAGGCGGAGTCAAATCCCTTCAGGAATACCATGCAATGATACAATAGTTCCTGCGGATGGAGCGAGGGGGAGACTTCCCCCTCATGCAGGAACTGCTTTCTGTTTGAAAAAAAACACTTCTTTACAAAGAAACAATAAAATGCTATAGTTTGGTTTTAGAATGCAGGTTACAAAAATTGCTCACATTCTAACTGCCTCACCAATTTTGCTTTTTTGCGTGGGGAACTTTTTTTAGTCAATCGGGACAACTTTTTAGTTGTCCTTTTTTTTTGCGCGTTCAGGAGGTAGGATATGCCTTTAAATAAGGATATTCACAAAGTTATGGTTATTGGTTCCGGTCCGATTATCATTGGGCAGGCTGCGGAATTTGACTATGCCGGAAGTCAGGCATGCAAGGCACTTAAGGAGCAGGGACTGGAAGTTGTCCTTGTAAACTCCAACCCAGCAACTCTTATGACCGACCACACTATGGCAGACGCTATCTACATTGAACCTTTGATTCCTGAAACAATTCAGCGGATTATCGAAAAGGAAAAACCGGACAGCATACTTTCCTCTCTTGGCGGACAGACCGGACTTACTTTGTGCATGGAACTTGCAAAAAGCGGATTTTTGAAAAGTCATGGGGTCCGTCTGTTGGGAGCAAAACCTGAGACAATCGACAAGGCAGAAGACCGTCAGCTCTTCAAAGATACAATGGAATCAATCGGTGAGCCCTGCATACCGTCCAAAGTCGTAACCACACTGGAAGATGCCCTTGCCTTTGCCGACAACGAAATCTCTTATCCGGTGATTGTGCGCCCCGCATTTACTCTAGGCGGTACCGGTGGCGGAATTGCCAACACACACGAAGAACTTGAAGAAATTGCACAGAACGGACTCCACCGCTCACCGATTCATCAGATTCTGGTGGAAAAATGCATAAGCGGTTGGAAGGAAATCGAATTTGAAGTAGTGCGCGACCACACAGGCAACGTGCTTACCGTCTGCTCCATGGAAAACTTTGACCCCGTCGGCGTGCACACAGGAGACTCTATCGTCATAGCGCCTGCGGTTACCCTGAGCGACAAGGAATACCAGATGCTCCGTTCAGCGGCACTCAACATCATCAGTTCCCTGGAAATGGAAGGAGGATGCAACTGCCAGTTTGCGCTCAACCCCGACAGTTTTGAATATGCAGTCATAGAAGTGAACCCAAGAGTTTCCCGCTCGTCGGCTTTGGCCTCCAAGGCAACAGGTTACCCGATAGCAAAAGTTGCCACCCTTATTGCAATTGGCTATACACTTGACGAAATTCCTAACGCGGTCACTCAAAAAACTGCCGCCTGCTTTGAACCAGTGCTGGACTATGTTGTTGTAAAGATGCCTAAATTCCCCTTTGACAAATTCGTCTATGCAAAGAGGACTCTAGGCACACAGATGAAGGCAACTGGAGAAGTTATGGCAATTGGCCACAACTTTGAAATGGCAATCATGAAGGCAGCACGCGGAGCAGAAGTTGGAGTCAGCTCGCTCAATCTCCCGGTATTTGAAGAGGAAAGCGACCAGGATATAAAGCGCCGCGTAGGTGAATGCACCGACCAAAGAATCTTTGCTATTTTCCAGGCACTTAAACGTGGAATCCTCAGCAAGGAAGAGATTCACCAGATTACTAAGATCGACCTTTGGTTCCTGGCGCACCTGCAGAATCTTGCCGATATGGAAAAACAGTTTGCACTTGTAAAGGCTGGCAAGGCCAATCTGGACATTGAACTTTACAAAGCCGCAAAGAATTATGGCTACCCGGACAAAGTAATCGAGTCTTTGACAGGCGCTACAATCGTCGGCTCAAGCGGAAATGTCAAGGAAGCAAAAAAAGCAGCATCACTCAGGGCCGCAGGAAAACTTGCGCATATTCCGGCAGTTTACAAAATGGTTGACACCTGTGCCGGCGAATTCAATGCGGCGACTCCTTACTTTTATGCCTCTTATGCCGAAACCGCCGGTGGTCTGGCAATGCAGAACGAAGCGGAAGAGTTCCTTTTAAAGCGCAGCAAAAAATCCAAGGGCAGCAAGGGCACAGTTATTGTTCTTGGTTCTGGCCCAATCCGCATCGGTCAGGGAATTGAATTCGACTACGCAAGCGTCCAGTGTGTCTGGGCATTAAAAAAGCTTGGCTACGATGTAGTCACGATAAACAATAACCCTGAAACTGTCTCCACAGACTTTGACACCAGCGACCGCCTCTATTTTGAACCACTCACTCCAGAAGATGTGATGAGCGTAATCCACACAGAACACCCTATTGGAGTTGTTGTTGCCTTTGGCGGACAGACCGCCATCAAACTCACAAAGTTTCTTGACGAACAGGGCATAAGGATTCTAGGCACCAGCGCAGACTCAATTGACATTGCAGAAGACCGCGAACGTTTTGAAGAACTCTGTGACCGTCTTGAAATAAAAAAGCCAAAGGGAGAAACCGTATTTACATGCCAGGAAGCCTTGGAATCCGCAGAAAGAATCGGTTACCCCATCCTGCTCCGTCCATCTTATGTACTTGGCGGACAGAACATGATAATTGCTTTCAATGATGAAGACGTCAAGGAATACATGAATATAATCCTGTCGCAGGAAATTGAAAATCCTGTTCTCATAGACAAGTACATGCAGGGAACAGAACTGGAAGTGGACGCAATCTGTGATGGACACGACATTCTTATTCCGGGAATCATGGAACACATTGAACGGACAGGAATCCATTCCGGAGACTCTATTGCTGTCTACCCAAGCTGGAACCTGAACGATATCATCCGCGAAAAGATTATCACTCAGAGCAGACGGCTTGCTCTTGCGCTTGGCACACGCGGCCTGGTAAACATTCAGTACCTCATCTACAACAATGACCTTTACATCATAGAGGTAAATCCCCGCTCCAGCCGCACAGTCCCCTACATCAGCAAAGTAACCGGCGTACCTATGGTGGAACTTGCCACACGCGCAATGCTCGGCGGAAGAGTAAAGGACTTTGGCTACGGCGTGGACCTTTACCGCACCCCTCCATACTTTGCAGTCAAAGTTCCTGTTTTCAGTTTTGAAAAACTGATGGATGTTGACACCCATCTTGGTCCGGAAATGAAGTCTACCGGGGAAGTTCTTGGCCTTGCTTCCACCATGGAGGAAGCTATATTCAAGGGACTGATTGCCGCAGGCTACAACATGAAGCGCAGCGGTGGAGTTCTATTCAGCGTGCGCAAGAGCGACCGCTTTGAGCTCCCGGACCTTGCTAGAAAATTCTACGACATGGGGTTCAAGCTGTACGCAACAGAAGGCAATGCGGAAACAATCCGCGACTTTGGAATGGAAGTGAGCGTTGTAAACAAGATTCATGAAAACCCGGACGACAACCTTCTTACACTTCTGGACTCCGGCAAGATTGACTATGTAATCTCAACCTCAGCAAAGGGCCGCAACCCGCGCTCCGACTCTGTAAAGATGAGACGTCATGCAGTGGAACGCGACATTCCGTGTCTCACCGCAATCGACACCGCAAATGCAATTGCAAACTGTCTCAGAAGCAAATACAGTGCAGAAAATGTAGAACTGGTAAACATAAATGACCTGCGCAGCAGCAAACAGAAAATCCACTTTGCTAAGATGGATTCCACAGGCAACGACTTCATTGTCATCAACGCAATGAAGCAGCCGGTCAACAATCCCGCCGGCCTTGCTGTACGGCTGTGCGACAGAAGGAACGGAGGAATCGGAGCTGACTCACTGGTCCTTATCGAAAGCAGTTCAAAGGCAGATGCAAAAATGCGCTTCTTCAACCTTGACGGAACTGAAGGCAAGATGGCAGGCAATGCTATCCGTTGCGTGGGAAAATATCTCTACGACAACAACATCAACGGCATTCAGGAAAAACACGGAAAGAAAACTGACGCCACTGAAACAATCACCATAGAAACCGAAGCCGGAGTAAAATCTCTCATGCTTTACAAACAGGACGGCAAAGTGAGTTCTGTAACAGTCAACATGGGGCGTCCGACTTTCTCAGCGGAAGAAATCCCAGTGACACTTCCTCAAGTGCAGGTTCCAGGCAAAGACTTCAAGGCTGTGCTCAACGCAGAACTCATCGTTGAAAAGCAAAGCCTTACAGTTTCGTGCGTGGGAATCGGCAACCCGCACTGTGTCCTGTTCAGCAAATTCGTGGACAAGGAAAAGGTTTCCGAGCTCGGTCCTAAAATTGAAACCCATAAAAACTTTCCGCAAAAAACAAATGTGGAATTTGTCCGCGTGGTCGGACCAAACGAGTTAAAGCTCCGCACTTGGGAAAGAGGCAACGGCGAAACTTTGGCCTGTGGTACAGGAGCCTGTGCGGCAACAGTTATCTCCGTGCTGAACGGCTTCTGCCCCGTTGACCAGGACATCTCTGTAGAAGTCCGGGGTGGACTGCTTTCTGTACGCTACACTGGTGAAACTGTTTTTCTTACCGGAAACACAAAACTCTGCTACGAGGGCGACGTGGAAATTTAAACAACAATTTTTATGATACGGGGGCTCCCGCCGCTTTGCGGCGGTCGGGTGTTCCACACTTCGCTTCCGCTCACCGTCCTCACTACGTTGCGGTCGGCTGCTGCGCAGGTGTTCCATACCCTAGCCCTTTATATGCTTATAGGAATCCACATCTTTCCAGTCAACCACAAATCCTGCTCCGTGGGAACAAAACACTGAGCCCGCGGGATTTGCTGTAT